>CALGVL010000164.1 GCA_937930165.1 uncultured Acetobacteraceae bacterium | reverse complement strand
CCTCGTGCCAGACGAAGACGCGCCGGCCCCAGCCCCGCTGCCGATAGGCCGCGGCCAGCGCCTCGCCGAAGGCCAGCACGCCGTCATAGGCATCCAGCTCGAAGCGGCCGATCGCGTCCGGGTCGCTGACCGCGCGGTGATGCGTGTCATGGAACAACAGGGTGAAGCGGGCGCCGCGCCGCCGCTCCCGCCCCAGCGCGGCGACCAGCCAGGGCTCGTTCCATTCATGCACGATCACGACATCCGCGTCGGACAGCATGGGGACCAGGTCATCGAAGCCGGCATAGTCCTGCGACTGCAATTCAGGATAGGCCATGCGATAGGCGGTGAGCCCTGCCTCGCCATGATCCCGCAACAGGTTCTCCAGGCTCCAGGCGCCGCGCGGCTCGCAGGCCGCCACCTCCAGCCCGCGCCACATCAGTTCCCGCAGCACGCCGCGCAGGAAATGCGCGTTGCCGTGGTTCCAGCAGGAGGCCAGCGAGTGGGTGAAATAGACCAGCTTCACGCGGCGACTTCCCTCCCGGCCGGCATGCCCGCATCCCGCAGGATCCGGCGATAGATCTCGAACACACTCGCCGCCATGGCTCCGGCGCTGTAACGACGGGCCCGTTCCCGGGCCGCAACGCCGAAACGCGCACGCCGTTCCCGGTCATGCAGCATCCGCCGGATCGAAGCGGCAATCGCCACGTCGTCCTCCGGCGGCACGAATTCGGCGGCGCCGTCCCACAACTCGCGAAAGGTCGGGATATCGGAGAGCACCAGCGCGCAGCCCGCCTGCGCGGCCTCCAGCACCGCAAGGCCGAAGGGCTCGTAGCGTGCGGCGGAGACGAAGACCGGGCGCTGCCGCAGCCAATCGGCGATTTCTGCCTCGCTCAGCCGCCCGAGGGCGCGGAGGTGCCGAAACTGGACACGCGCGCCATTCGGGCCCTGGACGGGACCGGCCGCCAGCACAGGCACCGGAAGCCGCGCCGCTGCGCGATCCAGCACCGGCAGGTTCTTGCCCTCGTCCCAGAGCCGGCCGGCGGTGAAGGCGAATGCCGCCATCACATCGCCGGAGGCCGATGCCATGGCGCGCCGCCCGTTATGCACCGTGAGCGGTAGCCCGGGCAGGCCATGGGCTTCGGCGGTTGCCATGGCGAAGGCGGCGGTTGGCGCCACCAGCGCATCCACCGCCGCATATCCGCGCGCGACCAGTTCGCTGCGCCAGGCGAATTCCGCCGGCATCGGGCCGCCTCGCACCGTCCGCCACCAGGTGGCGAGGCAGGAATGACAGACCCCGACCACCGGGAGCGGAAAGCGCAGGCCAGCAGCCAGGGCCGGGCTGTTGAGATGCACCAGCGATGCGCCCCATTCTACGGCCATATGCGCCACCGCATGGCCGGCAGCCTCGACCGCCTCCGGACCCTCCGCCAGCCAGTCCAGCGGCAGGGGGGAAGCCAGCAGGCGCAGGCCGGGCAGCACAGCCGCCGCCGCTTCCTGATCCGCGGAGGGCGGCGGGCCAAGCACTGCCAACACCACCTCCACGCCATGTGCACCAAGCCCATGCGCCAGGTCCAACGCGTAGGACCAGACGCCGCCGACCGCATCGGCCGTCATCAGCACCCGCAGCCCTGCCGGGCCCGTCACCGCAGACACGCCGCCCCCGATTCGGCCAGCGCCAGCGGGCGTTCCTCCTGAATGTTGCTGGCCCTCCCGAATTGCACCAGGCAATGCGTATGCGCCGGTTCCCAGGTGCAGCCGCGCTGCAGCTTTTCACGCCAGGCCGTCGCCACGACGGCCTCCTCGCCCATCGCCCTGATCAGCTTCGCCTGCGCGGAGGGGAAGGAGAACCGCGCATGCGACAGCCGGTCAGCGGCCCGGCTTTCCGTCCCCGCCTCGACCGAGGGGCAGCCGGGTTCCAGCGGCAAATGCGGATCCCGGCGGCCGGGATGGATGCTTCCCTTGAAGCTCGGGGACAGGTTGGCCAGCGCAACCCTCACGGCAGCGCCTCGGCAGTGCGGGCGGATGCCGCGGCGCGCCGGCCGAGCCCCCGCTCCTCCTCCAGCCAGCGCGCCAGGGCCGCGATACCGCTGCGCCAGGGCATCGCCGGCCGCAAGCCAAGCTCCGCCATGGCGCGGCGCGTGTCAGAGACGAAGTAGCGCTGGTCGCCGGCGCGCCAGTCGGCATGCTCGGTCGCGATGCTGCTGCCGGTGATCTCTCCAATATAGGCAAGAAGCCGACGGAGGCTGACCGCATTCGCCGGCCCGCCGCCGAGATTGAAGGCACGGCCACGAACCACGCCGATGCGCTTCCAGGCCGCCAGATAGGCTGCGACCGCGTCGCTGATGAACAGCAAATCGCGCACCTGGCAGCCATCGCCGAAGATGGTGACCGGCTGCCCCTGCAGCGCCCGGATCAGGAAATGCGCAACCCAGCCCTGGTCCTCTGTGCCCATCTGCCGCGGACCGTAGATGCAGCTCATCCGGAACACCGCGGCGGGAAGCCCGAAACTGCGGGCATAATCCAGCACATACTGCTCCGCCGCACCCTTGGAACAGCCATAGGGCGTGTGGAAGTCGAGGCGCCGGTCCTCGCCGATGCCGTTGGCGCGGATGAGCGGGTCAGCCGGCGCATAGCTGTCGCCGTCCAGCTCCAGGGCGATGTCGGCAAGGTCGCCATAGACCTTGTTGGTGCTAGCGAAGAGCAGCGGCACATCCGCGCCGCGCCGGCGCAGCGCCTCCAGCAGCAGGAAGGTACCGTGCAGATTGATCCCGAAATCCTCACCAGGCTGCGCCATGCTTGTGGTCACGGCAACCTGCGCGGCCAGATGGAACACCACTCGTGCATCCTGCACCGCCTGGGCGATGGCCGCGTCATCGCGGATATCCGCGATGACGGCTGAGATCCGGCGCGGATGCCGCCGCCGGAGCCAGGCGAGATTCCGGTCCACCCCTGGCCGTGCCAGCGCATCCAGCACCAGCACGTCCTGCCCGTCCTGCGCCAGCCGGTCCGCGAGGTTGGCGCCGATGAAGCCAGCGCCGCCGGTGATCAGCACCGGTCGCCGCCCGACGACCGCGGGCAGCGGAGCCGCGACGGAATCCAGCACTGTCACGCGACCAGCCCCCGCGCCTCGAGTTCCTTGCACGCCTGCTGGACGCGATCCTCTGCCCGCTGTCGCGCCACCCACGCCGCCAGTTCCGCCAAACCCTGCATGAAATCCCGCTGGGCGGCGTATCCCAGCCTGGTGCGGGCCAGGCCGATATCCGCGACGCAGTGGCGGATATCGCCAGCGCGCGCCTTGCCGGTGATCTCGGGCACCAGTTCCGGTCGCCCCATCGCGGCGGCGAGGAGTTCCGCGACCTCCTGCACGGAGCGGTCCTGGCCGCTGGCGATGTTGAACACGCCGCCGGCCGCCTGCGGATGCTCCAGCGCCAGGACGAAGGCCTCCGCCACATCCTCCACATGCACGAAATCGCGTCGCTGCAGCCCGTCCTCGAAGATCACCGGCGACTGGCCGTTGTGCAGGCGGGAGGCGAAGATGGCGAGGACGCCGGTATAGGGATTCGACAGCGCCTGGCCCAGCCCATAGACATTCCACAGCCGGAGAGCCACACCCTCCATCCCATAGGCCGGCGCGAGCGTCAGGGTCAGCCGCTCCTGCACATATTTGGTGATGGCATAGACCGAGGCGAGCGCTGGCCGTTTCCATTCCGGTGTCGGCACCGGATGCAAGGGCCTTCCCTCCGCATCGGCCGGATCCCAGGACGCTCCTGCGCCGCTACGCGGCAGGCGAACCGCATCCTCGACCAGCCGCCCATCGGCATCGCGATACAGCCCCTCGCCATAAATGCTCATCGAGGATGCGACGACGACCCGCTTCACAGGCCGGTCGATCAATTGCTGGAAGAGCGTGGCGGTGCCGTGATCATTCGCGGAGACGTAGCGGTCCACGGCATACATGCTCTGCCCGACACCGACCTCGGCCGCCAGATGCACTACCTTGTCGGCCCCCTTCAGGGCACCGATCAGCGCGGCCTCGTCGCGTACATCGCCAACCACCAGCTCGACGTCCCGGTCCAGCCCTTCGGGCCAGGCACGCCCGCCATGGACCTGCTCGATCAGGCTGTCGAGGACACGAACCCGGTGGCCACGCCGCAGGAGCGCCCGAGAGACATGGCGGCCGATGAACCCGGCTCCGCCCGTGACGAGGATCGTATCTGCCACCCAGTTGCCTCCGAACCGGCTGATGCGCCGTGCGTCCCGCGCGTCCGGTCCAGCGGCCCGGACGAAACGGCGTGGCCGGCGATCCATTCTTCCGGCCGTCTGAACGCGCTTCTGGTCCGATCCGCCAACCGAAGCATGTCACGCCTGCGCTAGCATCGCGCAATCGGGAATGAAGCTTCAACTTCGTTTGTCCAAGGAACCCGATCATTGTTTCGGTAACGCCGCAGGTTGTTTTCACAATCGATTGTCCCTGGCGTAAGTAGCGTCGGAAGCGCGTTGGCGGACTGCTATTCGCGGAGTGCACCGATCCACAGTGCGGGGCGGGGCTTCCGCATCTCTGCCCCGATGGAGTGACCGCCTTGGGTTCGAGAACACTGCGCGTCGGTCTTGTCGGCATTGGCAACTGCGCCTCCTCCTTTGTGCAGGGCCTGTTCTTCTACCGGGATGCACGGGCGAACGAGCCTGTCCCGGGCCTGATGCATGCCGAGATCGGTGGCTATCATGTCTCCGACATCGAGGTATCTGCCGCCTTTGATGTCTGCGCCACCAAGGTGGGGCGGGATCTGTCGGAGGCGATCTTCGCGCCGCCCAACAACACGCACCGCTTTGCCGATGTGCCGCCCATGGGCGTAACCGTGCAGCGGGGGCGGACCCTTGACGGGCTCGGACGCTACCTGCGGGACGAGGTCGAGGAATCCGATGCCCCGGACTGCGACGTGGCCGAGGCGCTGGAGCGCTCCAGGACCGACATCGTCGTCTCCTACCTGCCGGTCGGCTCGCAGAAGGCAACCGAGTGGTATGCCGGGCAGGCGCTGCGCGCAGGCTGCGCCTTCGTCAACTGCATCCCGGTCTTCATCGCCTCCGACCCGGCATGGCAGAAGCGCTTCGCCGCGCGCGGCCTGCCCTTGATCGGGGATGACGTCAAGAGCCAGGTCGGCGCGACCATCGTGCATCGCGTGCTTGCCAACCTGTTCCGCGAGCGCGGCGTCCGCCTGGACCGCACCTACCAGCTGAATTTCGGCGGCAACACCGATTTCCTGAACATGCTGGAACGCGAGCGCCTTGAAAGCAAGAAGATCTCCAAGACCCGCGCGGTGACCAGCCAGTTCGACATCGCCCCGGCGGCGCGGGACGTGCATGTCGGCCCCAGCGACTTCGTGCCCTGGCTGGGCGATCGGAAATGGGCCTATATCCGGATGGAGGGGACCACCTTCGGTGGAGTTCCGCTTAATCTTGAGCTGAAGCTGGAGGTATGGGACTCTCCCAACTCCGCCGGCGTGGTCATCGATGCGGTCCGCTGCGCCAAGCTGGCGCTGGACCGGCGGATCGGCGGCGCACTGGCCGGTCCCTCCAGCTATTTCATGAAATCGCCGCCACAGCAATTCACCGACCAGGAAGCGCGCGAGCGCACCTTACGCTTCATCGCCGGCGAGGAGTGAGGCGACAGCGCAGTGGCAACCACCGTCTTCCTCATTCGGCATGCCGCGCACGGGCTTGTCGGCAATGTCCTTTGCGGCCGCATGCCCGCTGTCCACCTGGACGATTCCGGGCGTTGCCAGGCCGCGCTGCTGGCGCGACATCTTGCCTGCGAGAAACTGGCCGCGATCTACAGCAGCCCCCTTCCGCGCGCCCGGGAAACCGCCGCGCCAATCGCCGAACGATCGGGGCTGGATGTGAGGACTTGCGATGCCCTGAACGAGATTGACTTCGGCGGCTGGACCGGCCGCTCCTTCGCCTCCCTGGAGGATGATCCGCACTGGCGGCGCTGGAACGCGGAGCGCGATGCGGAGCGGCCTCCGGCCGGCGAATCGATGCAGGAAGCCCAGCACCGCGCCGTCCGCTGCGTCGAGCGCATGGCCGAGGCGCATCCTGAAGCGGCCATCGCCGCCGTCAGCCATGCCGACGTGATCAAGGCGGTCGTGGCCGCGGTGCTTGGCCTGCCCCTCGGTGCCCATGCGCGGTTCGAGATCGCTCCTGCATCGCTGACCACGCTCCTTCTCTGGCCCGGCGGCGCCAGGCTCCTTCGCATGAACGAGGTTGTCGCGGCATGACCCCGCTTTCCAGGACTGCACCGGGACCAACAGGAAGGCTTGAGACGGAGGAGATCCGGCGCCGCGCCGAGGCACTCGGCCCCTGGTTCCACAATCTCGATCTGTGCGGCGTTCGGACCGCGCCGGATCACTTCCTGGGCGATTATCCCGCGGTGAAATGGCGAAGCTTCTCCCACGCCATTCCGCAGGATCTCTCCGGCAAGACCGTGCTCGACATCGGCTGCAATGGCGGCTTCTACTCGATCGAGATGAAGCGCCGCGGCGCCGCGCGGGTGGTGGGGATCGACTCGGACGAGGACTACCTGGCCCAGGCCCGCTTCGCCGCCGAGGTGACGGAACAGGAGATCGAGTTTCTCAATCTGTCGGTCTATGACGTGGGCGCGCTCGGCGAACGCTTCGACATCGTGCTGTTCCTGGGCGTGCTCTATCACTTGCGCCATCCGCTGCTGGCCCTGGACCTGATCCATGAGCATGCGACGCGGGATTTGCTGGTCTTCCAGTCCATGCAGCGCGGCTCGCCCGAAGTCGCGCCGACTCAGGAGGATTACGATTTCTGGGTGACCGAGCAGTTCGATCTGCCGGGCTGGCCGAAGCTGCACTTCATCGAACACCGCTACGCCTATGACCAGACGAATTGGTGGGTGCCGAACCGCGCCTGCGTGGAGGCCATGCTGCGCAGTGCCGGTTTCCTGGTCACGGCGCATCCGGAGGATGAGGTCTATGTCTGCCGGCGCGTCGAAGCCCCCGAGGGAGCCGGCGCCGTCTATCCTGCGAAAGGTCCGCACGCATGATCGAAGCGGCGATGATCTGGAACGAGCCGAACAACAAGTCGCATTGGGACCCCGAAATTGACCCGGACTGGAGCATGTTCGCCGAGATGGCGAAATGCGCCGGCCAGGCGATCCGCGCGGAGCACCCCACCCTGCCGCGTGTCCTGGGCGGCATCTCCCCCATCGACCCGAGCTTCATCCGCAACATGGCCGGCCGGGGCGTGCTGGACCATGTGGATGCCGTCGCGATTCACGGCTTCCCGCTGGACTGGAATCTCTGGCCCATCCATGACTGGCCGGCGAAGATCGAGGAGATACGCGCCGTCACCAGCCTGCCGATCTGGGTCTCCGAGGTCGGCGTCTCCTCCTTCGGCGCCGAGGAGGTGCAGGAATGGGGACTCCGGCGCACCGCTGAACTGCTGATCGGCCGCGCGCCGCGCATCCAGTGGTACAGCCTGTACGACCTGCCGCGCGCCTGGGAGGCGACGACCCGGCACAAGGAGGCGGAAGGCTCCTCCTACTACCGCCACTTCTACATGGGTCTCCTGCGGGAGGACGGCACACCGAAGCCTGCCCTGGAGGAATTCGCCCGCCACACCCCCGCAATGGGCCTCTGCCAGTGGTTCCATTTCGGGGATCACCGACTGGATGATGCGGTGGCCTGGATGAAGCGGCTTGGCGTGCGCTACCTCCGCACCGGCCTCTCCTGGGCCGACAGCTTCCGGCCGAACGCGCTTGCCTGGCTCGACCGGCAGATGGAGGCGCTGCGGGATTTCGACGTGACCGTGACCTTCTGCTTCACGCCGGAACACCGCGGCATCGCGCCACACCACACCAGCCCGCCGCAGGTGAAGGAGGAGTTCGCCGAATTCTGCGCGGCGATGGTGCGGCGCTACGCCAGCTAGCGCGCGGCGTTGTGGTCGCCGTGCTGGCGGCGCTCCACCGTGTCGCGGCCGACAATCTTGCTGAACAACCTGTCCTGCTCATAGAGCAGGGCGAGATTCGAGGCGTCGAACTGACGGAAGAACTCGTCCCAGGAGATCTCCGTCAGGGCGTCGTGCTCGGATTGCGGGTTGTCCGGGAACATGATCCGGATGATGCCGATGGAATCGTCGCCGTGGGTACGCTTCACCGCAGCAGGTTTGCCGCCCTTCGCCTCCGCCCATTTCCGGATGGTGTCGTGATCTGTTGTGACTTCGGCCATGGGGCCGGCCCTCCTGCTGGTTGCTCCCGGAATCAACTCGCCAGGAGGGGTCGGGTTCAGGACCGCAGCGGGCGGCGGAACCGCGTTGGCGGGCTGGGGTTCAGGACTCGTTCACCCCCTGGAAGCCCTGCGTCCCATGCTTCTCGATGACGGTTCCGTCGCCTCATCCAACATCGTCGATGCCCGCGAGGCGGCAGGCGAGGCTGGGCTTCTCTACGTCTCGGACGAGGCGCCGGGGATCACGCGCCGCCGCGCCGGGAAGGGCTTCATCTATCGGCTGCCCGGTGGCGGGCCGGTGCGGGATGCGGCAACGCTGCAGCGCATCCGCTCGCTTGCCATACCGCCGGCCTGGACGCAGGCCTGGATTTGCCTGCGCCCGAACGGGCACATCCAGGCGACGGGGCGGGACCAGAAGGGCCGCAAGCAGTACCGCTACCATCCGCGCTGGCGGGAGGTGCGTGATGCGGCGAAATACGAGCGCATGGTGGAGTTCGCCCGGACCCTGCCTGCCATTCGCGCGCGGGTGGATGGCGATATGCGCCTGCCCGGCCTGCCTCGGGAGAAGGTTCTGGCAACCGTGGTCCATCTGCTGGAATCCACGCTGATCCGTGTCGGCAACGACGATTATGCGAAACAGAACCGGAGCTACGGCCTGACCACCCTGCGCAACCGCCATGTGACGGTTGAGGGAGCGGAGCTGCGCTTCACCTTCAAGGGCAAGGGCGGCAAAAGCTGGAACCTGCGCGTCACCGACCGGCGCGTCGCCAGGATCGTGCGCGCCTGCCAGGACCTGTCGGGGCAGGAGCTGTTTCAGTACCGCGACGGTGACGGCACGCTGCACGACGTCACCTCGGCGGATGTGAACGACTATCTGCGCGGCATCACCGGGCAGGAGATCACCGCCAAGGACTTCCGCACCTGGGCCGGCACGGTCCTAGCCGCACTGGCGTTGCAGGAATTCCGGCGCTTCGACGGCCAGGCAGCGGCCAAGTGCAACATCAAGGCGGCCATCGAACGCGTCGCATCCCGGCTCGGCAACACGCCGACGATCTGCCGGAAATGCTATGTGCATCCGGCCATCCTGGACAGTTACCTCGATGGCTCCCTGGTGCTGGAGGTGGAGGCAGTAGCAGAGACGGAATTGCGGGAGGGCCTCGCCGGCCTGCAGCCCGAGGAAGCCGCAGTACTGACACTGTTGCTTGAGCGCCTGCGCTTAGCGGAACGGCAGGGCGCATGACCGGCACGCAGTCTGCCCGGCCGCCGTTTCTTCACTTTGCCGTTCCAGGGCGCCGCCCCGGCTTCACAAATCCTGCATGCGAAAGATTCCGGCGCCATTCTCCGCGTTGCGGCGAGGGTGTCTTAAAGGCATGTGGTTGATGAAGCTGGTGGTGTTCGGGCTGACCATTACATCCTCCTGGGGCAATGGCCATGCGACCCTCTGGCGGTCGCTGTGCCGGGCGCTGGCGCGGCGTGGGCACCGGGTCACCTTCTTCGAGCGCGACGCGCCTTGGTATGCGGGCGCGCGCGACTTCGCCGGAATGCCTGGACTGGAGACGGTGATCTATCCGGACTGGGACAGCGTGCGGCCGCGCGCCGAACGGGAATTGGCGGACGCGGATGTGGCGATGGTGACCTCCTATTGCCCCGACGGCATCGCCGCTTCCGCTCTCGTGCTGTCGGCCGCTGTGCCGGCACGGGTGTTCTACGATCTCGACACGCCCGTTACGCTGGATCGCATGGCATCGGGCGAGCGCCTGGCCTATCTGCCGCCCGAAGGCCTCTCCGGCTTCGACCTGGTGCTGAGCTTCACCGGCGGCGCGGCACTGGACCGGCTACACTCGGAACTCGGCGCCCGGCACGTCGCGCCGCTCTATGGCAGCGTGGACCCGGACGCGCACCGTCCGGTGCCGCCGGATGCGGACTATCGTGCCGACCTCTCCTATCTCGGCACCTATGCTGCCGACCGGCAGCCGGCGCTGGAGCGGCTGTTCGTCGAAGTGGCGCGGCGCCTGCCGGAGCGGCGCTTCGTTATCGGCGGCGCGCAGTATCCGCAGGATTTCCCCTGGGCGGAGAACATCTTCTTCGTCCGCCACATGCCGCCGCCGCAGCACCCGGCCTTCTTCTCCTCCTCCCGCCTCACGCTGAATGTGACGCGGCGTGCGATGGCAGCGCTGGGCTGGTGTCCCTCTGGCCGGATCTTCGAGGCCGCGGCCTGCGGCACGCCGATCCTCAGCGACTGGTGGGAGGGGCTGGACCATTTCTATGCGCCGGACGAGGAGATCCTGATCGCCCGCAGTACCGCTGATGCAGTTGCCGCGCTTGGCCTGCCGGATGCGGAGCTGCGCCGCATTGCCGCCCGCGCGCGTCAGCGCACGCTTGATGAGCATGGCTGCGACCGCCGCGCCATGGATCTGGAAGCCGCGCTCGACCGGATCGGCTCACCCGCGGCGGAGATGGAGGCTTGAGCATGTGGGGCATCATCCCGGCAGCCGGCATCGGCAGCCGCATCCAGCCTCTGGCCTTCTCGAAGGAATTGTTGCCGGTCGGGAGCCGCCTGGAAGGCAGCGTCGAGCGCCCGCGTGCGGTCAGCGAGCACCTGATCGAGCGCATGATCGCGGCCGGCGTGGACAAGCTCTGCTTCGTCATCGCCCCGGGCAAGAACGACATCATCAACTACTACGGGGCGCGCATCGGTCCCGCCCGGATCGCCTATGTGGTGCAGGCGGAGCCTGCCGGCCTCTGCGATGCGATCTTCTGCGCCAGCCCCTTCATCGGCGCGGAGGAGCCCGTGGCGGTCGGCCTGCCCGACACCATCTGGTTCCCGGAGAACGGCCTTGCGCTGCTGCCGGATGACCTCCTCTCCTTTCTCCTCTTCCCGGTCGAGCATCCGGAATTCTTCGATGCCGTCGTAACCGATGCCGAGGGCCGGGTGGAGGAGATCCAGGTGAAGCAGAAGAATGCCCGCTCCCGCTGGGTCTGGGGCGCCTTCAGGATGCCCGGCCGGGTGCTGCACGAGCTGCACGCGCTGTGGCGCGAGCCGGGGCGCGGCGACGAGTATTTCGGCACGCTGGTCAATGCCTGGCTCGCCCGCGGCGGGGTGGCGCAGGGCATTCGCGCCGGCGGGACCTATGTGGATGTCGGAACCATGCATGGCTGGCGGGAGGCCGTCGCCCTGCTCGGCGCCCGGCCCTCCAGCGGGCAGCAGGAGGCGCTGCCCTTCCGCGCCCTGCAGCAGCGCGCCGCCCTGCGCAACGCCGGGGCACGGCCGGACCAGATTCTGGCAGCGGACGACATGGCGCTCCCTGCGCCGGAAGCGACTGGCAAATAGGCATGGATGCCGCGGCATTCCTCTCCTGGCTGGCCTCGGGGGCGGGCGTGACGGACCTGCCCCTGCTGGTCGTCGTCGCGCATCCGGATGACGAGGTGATCGGGCTCGGCGCGCAATTGCCGCGTTTTCGCGATGCGACGATCCTGCATGTGACGGATGGAGCGCCGCGCGACGGTCGGGACGCTGCCATGCACGGCTTCGCGGATACCGGCGCCTACGCCGCGGCACGGCGTTCCGAGCTGCTGGCGACGCTGGACCTGGCTGGCATCGGCGCGGACCGGGCGCTGCAGCTCGGTATCCCGGACCAGCAGGCGGCACTGAACCTGCCGCGCCTCACCCGCCAGGTCGCCGCCTGGTTGACCCATTGGAACTTCCCCGGCGCCGCCGTGCCGCGGGTGTGGCGGAAGACCGAGGACGCGCCGGACCTGAGGGCCGAGGCGGACCTCGATGCGGTGCTGTATGGGCTGGGCTGGGAACCGACGCCGAAACGGGTCCGCGAGGTCTACGGCGACGGGTACCAGCGGCGGGAGGCCGTCCGGCCGCTGGAGCCGGACGTCGCGCC
>CALGVL010000163.1 GCA_937930165.1 uncultured Acetobacteraceae bacterium | reverse complement strand
CGGCGGAGGCCATAGGGGCGGAACTCGGCGCCACGCCTGCCGAAATGAACCATGCCATCGCGCAACGGCTTCGGCAGAAGCATGGGCTGGTGGTGACGGTCGGCCCCCTGCCCGGTGCGCTGCGCCGCTACGATCCTGCCGGGCGGCGCCTGGATCTCTCGGAAAGCCTGCCGCGCGAGAGCCGCGGCTTCCACATGGCCTTCCAGTTGATGCTGTTGGAAGCGGGCGAGGCGGTCACTGCCGCCCTCTCAGGCTTCGAGCCCTCCACCCCCGAAGCCGCCGCGCTGATTCGCATCGGCCTGCTGAATTACGCCGCTGGCGCGCTGCTGATGCCCTATGGCCCCTTCCTGGCCGCCGCCAGGGAGTTGCGGTACGACGTGGAGGCGCTGGCCGCCCGCTTCGGCGTGAGCTTCGAGCAGACCTGCCATCGCCTTTCGACCTTGCAGCGGGAGGGCGCACGCGGCGTGCCCTTCTTCTTCCTGCGCGTCGATCCGGCCGGGAATGTGGACAAGCGCTTCTCCGCTGCAGGCTTCCCCTTCGCGCGCTTCGGCGGCTCCTGCCCAAAATGGATCGTGCACCAGGCCTTCACCACGCCGGCCCAGGTTCGGGTGCAGATCGCGCAACTGCCGGATGGCGGCACCTTCCTCTGCTTCGCCCGCGCGGTGCAGGGCCCGGCGGCACGCTGGGGGGAGCCGCCGCCGGTACATGTCGTCGCCATGGGTTGCGACATCACCCGCGCGCCGGAGGTCGTCTATGGCGACGGGCTGGACCTGGAGAAGGCAATGGTCGGCATCGGCCTCTCCTGCCGGCTCTGCGACCGCGCCGATTGCCGCAGCCGCGCCTTCCCACCACTGGAGCATCGGCTGGCGCTGGACCCGCTGGTGGAAGGCGCGGCGCCCTACCGGTTCGAGGCGGCGAAGCGCCCCTGAGCCGGCAGGGCGGCATCACGCCACGCCCGGCAGCGCTTCCGCCTGCCCGCCATAGGTGGCGCGCAATTCGCGCTTCAGCAGCTTGCCGGCGGTGTTGCGCGGCAGCGCCTCGACCAGGATCACCCGCTTCGGCACCTTGTAGGCGGCGAGGGTCCGGCGCGCATGCTCGATCAGCGCCGCCTCCGTCGCCCGCTGTCCCTGGCGCAGCACCACCACCGCCGTCACCGCCTCGATCCAGCGCGGGTCGGGCAGGCCGATTACGGCGCATTCGGAGACGGCGGGGTGGGTCAGGATCGCGTCCTCCACCTCGCGGCTCGCCACCAGCACGCCACCGGTGTTGATGACGTCCTTGGTGCGGTCGACGATGGTGATGTAGCCCTCCTCGTCCATCGTGCCGACATCGCCGGAGTGGAACCAGCCGCCGCGGAAGGCCTCCGCCGTCTCCTCCGGCCTGCCCCAGTAGCCGGTGAGGAGCTGGGGCGAGCGATGCACGATCTCGCCGCGCTCGCCGGGCGGCACGTCGCGCATCTCCGCATCCACGATGCGCGTCTCCACGGTCGGGATCGGCCGGCCGACGGAGGCGGGGCGCGCCGCGTGCTCCTCCGGCCGCAGCACGGTGGCAAGCGGGGCGATCTCGCTCTGGCCGTAGCAATTATAGGGCTGGGCACCGGGCAGGCGCTCCCGCAGTTCCTGCAGCACCGGCATGATCGCCGCCCCGTAATACACATGCCGCAACGAGGAGAGATCGCGGCGCCCGAAATCCTCGTGCCGCAACAGGCTGATCCAGACCGTCGGCGGGGCGAAGAAGGAGGTGATGCGCTCCCGCTCGATCAGTTCCAGCACCGTGGCCGGGATCGGCGCCTCGATCAGCAGCGTGTCGGCGCCGGCCAGAAGCTGCGGCATGGTGAAGGCGTGCATCTGTGCCGAGTGGTAGAGCGGCAGCGCCGCCAGCGCGTGATCCGCCGGACTGAAATCCAGCGCCTCCGTCGCGCCCATGTATTCGTGCAGATAGGCGCGGTGCGTCATCATCGCGCCCTTGGGCGCGCCGGTGGTGCCGGAGGTGTAGAGGATCTGCACCAGGTCCGTGTCCGCCAGCCCCGCATCTGGCGGCCCCGCGCCGTCCAGCGCGGGATCCAGCGCCGCCGCCAGTACGTCCAGCGGCCCCGCCCCCTGATCGAAGGTGCCGCGCAGGGCGACCTTCTGCGCATCCGCCGCCTCCTCCGCCGCGGCGGCAAGGGCCGGCTGGTAGAACAATGCCCGCGCCCCACACTGGCCAAGGATGTAGCCGAGCTCGGCCGGGGTCAGCGCGTAATTGGCCGGAACATGCACCAGCCCGGCCCGGACGCAGCCGAGCCAGAGCAGCAGATAGCCATCCGAATTGCGCCCATAGGCGGCCACGCGGTCGCCGCGCTCCAGCCCCGCCGCCAGCAGCGCCCGCGCCACCCGGTCCGCGGCGCGGTCGAGGTCCCGGTAGCTCCAGCGCCTGTCGCCGAAGCGCAGCGCGGTCCGGTCGCGGAAGCGGCCGGCGGCGCGCCGCAGCGCATCGCCGATGGTGCTGCGCGTTGCCCGCGCAATCTCCGTGGCTGTCTGGCCCATGGACCTTGTTCCCTCTGCGGCCGCATCTGGCGCGCGGCCTTGGGCACAGTCTCGCCGGGACCAGCGGGGGCGGACAAGGGCCAGGCGGGACCGCCGGCGCTTAGCCTCGGCTTAAGGCATCTCGTTCCAGGATCGGGCGGCAGATGTGCGGCGGGGCTTCGGCGGAGGCATGGCAGGCAGGGGCAGGGGAATGGCCAGGCGGAAGGACGGGACCACCATCGTCCTGAGGCGCGAGGAGAGCGGCGGGCACGCCCGGCATGGCGGTGCCTGGAAGGTCGCCTATGCCGATTTCGTCACCGCCATGATGGCCTTCTTCCTGCTGATGTGGCTGCTCAACGCCACCTCGGAGGAGCAACGGCGCGGCCTCGCCGACTTCTTCGCGATGAACAACGTGCTGTCCCGCGCCACCTCCGGCTCCGGCCAGCCCTTCGGCGGCCGGACCCTGAATTCGAGCGGCAACCTGATCTCCGACACCGGCGCGATCCGGGTGGAGCGCGGCCCCGCCCCCGTCCGCCTCGATATTGAGGAGGAGGAAGGCGAGGCGCCGCCGCCGCCGGACGCAACGGAGTCCGGGCCGCCCCCCACGCTGGCGAGGGCGGGACAGGCCGGGCGGATGCCGGGACAGCCCGGCGGAGAGGCAGGCGAGGCCATGGGCCAGACCGCCGGCCAGGCCGGGCAGGAAGCCGGTGACCCAGCCGCCGCGGTGCCGAACGAGGCGGCGCTGCGGGCCGAATTGCAACGCCGCGAGCAGGCCGCCTTCGAGCAGGCCGCCGCCGAGCTCCGCGCCGCGGTGCAGGACGACCCCGCCCTCGCCGACCTCGCCCGCCACTTGCTGGTGGAGCAGGTGCCGGAGGGACTGCGCATCCAGCTCCTGGACGCGGAGCGCCAGCCGATGTTCCCGTTGGGCGGCGCCACGCCCGATGAGCGCGCCCGCACCCTGCTGCGCAAGGTGGCGCAGGTAGCGGCGCGGCTGCCCAACCGCCTGGCCATCGCCGGCCATACCGACGCCACCCCCTTCCGCACCGGTGAGCGCGGCAATTGGGAACTCTCCGCCGAGCGCGCCAATGCCGTCCGCCGCCTGCTGCTGGAGGAAGGGATCGCCGAGCGGCGCATCCAGGGCGTCACCGGCCATGCCGAGCACATGCCGCTGCTGCCCGACCAGCCCACCGCTGCCGCCAACCGCCGCGTCGCCATCACCCTGCTGCGGGAGGCGCCCGCCCCCGCCACCGGTAGGGGAGACGCCGCGCGATGATGGCGCTGGCCGGCTTCGGGGTGGTGCTCGCCTGCGTCTTCGGCGGCTATGTGGTGGCGGGCGGCAATTTCGCCATCATCCTGCATGCCCTGCCCTTCGAGCTGCTGATCATCGGCGGCGCCGCCATCGGCACCTTCGTGATGGCGAACAGCCTCGCCGACCTGAAGCACATGGCGGCGAGCATCGGGAAGATCCTGAAGGGCGCGCGCTTCGGCAAGCCCGACTATGTGGAGATGCTGAGCCTGCTCTACGTCCTCGTCCGCCTGGCCCAGACCAAGGGGGCGATGGCGCTGGAGCCGCATATCGAGCACCCGGAGGAAAGCAGCGCCTTTGCCAAATTCCCGAAGATCCAGGCCGATCGCCATGCGGTGGCGCTGATCTGCGACTATCTCCGCATGGTCGGCATGAATGCCGACGACCCGCACCAGATCGAGGATGTGATGGCGCGGGAGCTGAAGAAGATCCGCGAGGAGGAGCTGCACCCGAGCCACGCCATGCAGTCCGTCGCTGATGCACTGCCGGCGCTCGGCATCGTCGCCGCGGTGCTCGGCGTCATCAAGACCATGGCGAGCATCGACCAGCCGCCCGCGGTGCTGGGCAGCATGATCGGCGGGGCGCTGGTCGGCACCTTCCTCGGCGTGCTGCTGGCCTATGGGCTGGTCGCCCCTCTCGCCGCCCGCCTCAAGGGCGTGGTGGAGGAGGAGGCGCAGTATTACGAGATGATCCGCGCCGTCCTGGTTGCGCATCTGCACGGCAACGCGCCTCAGGTGGCGGTGGAGACCGGCCGCAAGATGGCGCCGAGCATCCATATGCCGAGTTTCCAGGAATTGGAGGAGGCCCTGCAGCAGGTGCAGGTCGCCTGATGCCGGATCCCCTGGACGCGCGACCCGAAGGGGGCTTCCGTGGCGGCCCGCATCCGGGGGGAGGCGGACGCACCCGATGCTGCCGTCAGCGGTGGGGCAGCCATACCTCCAGCACGTTCGGCGCGGAACCCGGCGCCGCCCTGTCCGGGCCCGACTCCTCCTTGGTCTGGACGCGCCATGCATTGCCCCAGCGACTCCGCAGGCGTGCGGCCAGGCGCTCCGCCTCCGTGGCGGCGCCACAGGCCGGGTAGAGGACCTCGCGCATGGAGGGAACGGCGGTTTCGGCGCGCAGGCCGATGACCCCGAGGCCGGCCCTGCGCACCTCCTCCGCGATCCGGCGCGCGGCCACCTGCCCGGCCGCCGAACCGGCCCGGTAATGGATGAGGACGCCGGTCGGCGCAGGCGCGGCGGTCTCCATCCGCCCTCCAGTCCCGCCCCCGGCGGTGCCCTGGAGGTCCGGGCCAGGGCGTGGCGCCTCTGCACCGGAGGAACCCGGCAAGGGATCCGGGACCTTCGCGGCACTGCCATGCGCGGGCCCGTCCTCGCCCTCCGCCACCGGTGGCGCCTGCCACTCCGCCGACGCAGCCCCGGCGATGCGGGGTCGCGGCGCCTCACCCGGCAGGAACCACCAGACGAGCATGGCGGTGGTGGCGAGGCTGCCTGCGCAGCAGACCGCGAATACCGCGGCGGCGGATTTCCAGCGATGCCGGGGGAACGATGCCTCCCGCGCGGTGCACAGCGGCGGATCGTGTGACGGCCCCCTCCCCAGCGTGGCGCGTCCCATGCGCATGGCATCCCCCCGGTTGCCAGCCTCGGATGCCGGCCAGGCCTGACAGGCGGCCAGCCCCTTGGCGTTCGTATACCAATTACCGGAGGCAGCGCGCCGCAGTGACGGTGCGCGGATCGGCAGGAGGTTCGAGGAGTGTTGCGGCCGTGCCACCCCATGGTGCGGCCGCGCCCCCGGGACAGGCTGGCGGCGGACCGGCCGGCCAGGACGCGTCTTGACGGAGGCAGGCCGCAGCGGCACGCAGCCGGGATGGATCTTCCCGCCGGCCTCCCCGATTTCCCCGACACCCATTCGCCCTATCACGCACATCTCGGCATCGCGGTGGCCGAATGGCGCGACGGCTATGCGAAGCTGGTCTGCGACACCGCCACGCCGCATGCCAACCGCTCCGGCATCGTGCATGGCGGGCTGGTGCTCTCGATGATCGACCAGGCCGCCGCCTTTGCCGGGCTGTTCTGCCCCTTTCCCGGCCGGGTGCGGCGGG
>CALGVL010000162.1 GCA_937930165.1 uncultured Acetobacteraceae bacterium | reverse complement strand
GGCAAGCCGGTGGAAGGCGAGCCGCCGGCATAGGATCGGCCGGTCCGCTCCAGCCGGAACTGGACAGGGCGGGCCCGCTGCAGGATGTCCCGCGCGGCGCTCGAGCTTGGCGCGCCGGTTCGCGGCACTGCCGCGAACGGCCTCCGCACCCTTCGGCGCTCCGGTCATCGAGGTGCCTGTAAGTCGGCGGCGCCGATTCAGACCTTCGTGTCTTTCGGCACGCCGGTCATCGGGGCCGGGTCAGTCCTCGAATTCGATCTCGACCTCGTGGCGGCCGTTCCTAATCTCGGCTTCCAGCTCGATCGTGCTGCCCGGGCCGCCCTGCCCGCGCACCATATCCGCCTTCAGCCCGCTGGCCTTGGTCGTGCTGTTCGTGACGCGGAAACCCTGCTGCTCCAGGTAGCCCCGGTAGAAGTCGAAGACGGCTTGCGCGCTGTCGGGGGAGCTGAAGGAGATTTCGTACTCCTTCTCGTCCGATGTGACGCGATAGTCGTTGGCATTGGGATACCGGGGCGGGTTCAGCCCACGCCAGGCGCCCTGTTGCTGTTGCTGTTGCTGTTGCTGTGCCTGGGCCTGCGCTGTGCCCGGGACCGTCAGGGCAGTTACGGGTGCTGCCAGCAGCCCCGCCAGCAGGGACCTCCTGCCGGGCGCGGCGGGCTCATCGCCGCATGGCCGGGAATATCGGCTCCGTCCTTCCATGACCGCTCACCTCCGATGGGCGGGCCCGGGCCGAAGCGGCCCCGGCGGCTCGGCCCATCAACGAGGCCGCCGGATGCCCGGTTCCGCTGCGCCTCCGGCCGCCGGGGCCCGTTCATTCTTCCAGGAAGCGCGCCAGCCTGACGGCGGTGTGGCCGGGCATGGTGCGCAGGCTCGGCATCACCAGCAGGCAGTCGTCATGCGGCGTGCGGATCTCCGCATCGCCGTCCAGCGCGATCAGCGTATTCCGCTGCGGCACCACCTCGCCGCCACGGAAGGGGCGGATGAAGGCGAAGCCCGCGGTCTGCGCCGTAACGGTGCGCGTCACCATCGCCAGGCGCGGCCGGGCCGTCGGCTCCGGCGGCGGCGGTACGGGGTCTGCCGGCGCCACCATGCCGGCCAGGTGCAGCAGCCGCGCCGCTGATGCCTCCATGGTGGCGACCGTCGCCTCCTCCCAATGCGCGCCGGCCTCCACCAGCAGGCCGGTGCCGGTGCCGCCGGGATCGGCGAAGGGGGCGTAATCGATCAGCCTGCGTCCCGCCGCATGACCCTCGTCGGCGACCGCCAGCGGCGGCAGCCCGACCTGCAGCGCCAGGCGCTGCGCCCGCGCCGTGCTGCCGGTGAGGATCAGCGGGTCGGAGGGCCAGAGCATCGAATGCAGATCGAGCAGCACATCGACCGTCTCGAAGAAGGGCCGCAACACCCGCGCGCGGCGCAATTCGGAGGAGCGGCGGCCGGAGGCGAGCGTCTCCACGTCCCAGAGCCGGTTCAGGTCCTCGTCAAGGAAGCGGCTCGCGGTCGGATCCTCGGGATCGAAGCGGGCGAAGGCGTCGAGATTGGCGAAGACCAGGCTGAGCCGCCCGCGCCGCGGCCGCAGCCCGGCGCGCAGCCAGCGGTCCAGCACCACCGCGCCGGCGATCTCGTTGCCATGGGTCAGCGCGACGACGGCGAGATGCGGGCCAGGCGCCTCGGCGGCGAAGCTCCAGACGCCGGGCAGGACATTGCCGTCGAGCCAGGGCCGGATGTCCGGCGCGGCGATCCGCACCTCCAGCCGCGGCGCGATGCCATGCGCCACCCCAGCGGCAATCGCGGCCAGTGCAGGGGACAGCCCGTCCCGGATCATCGCGACGCCATGCGCCGCGCCGGGCCAGACGCGCGGAAACCGGCCGCCGCGGCGCGACGAGCCTGCTCCCCCTTCGCGCCGGAACCCCGCCGGCCCCCGATGCTAGCCTTCCGCAGTGCGGCCTCCCTGTGGCGGCTGCGGCCGGGCGCCCTGCTGGCGCGGCGCGCTCCGCCATCTCCTCCTCCCGCCAGGCGCGGATCCGTCCTGGTCCTGCGCGGGCGGAACAGGCAGTCTATACGGGGCAGCGGGACCGGCAATCCGGGGGAAGCAGTACATGAATCGGAACGGAGCGGCGGCGCCGCGCATCGCGGTGCTCGGCCTGCATCTGGAGGCGAATGCCTTCGCCCCGCCCACCACCTTGGAGGATTTCGCGCGGCAATGCCTGGTGCGCGGCGAGGAGATCACCGCCCTGGCCCGCGCCGAAAGCAGTCACATGCCGGGCGAGATTGCCGGCTTCTACCGCCGCATGGACGCGACCGGCCCCTGGACGCCCGTGCCCCTGCTGGTTGCCGCGGCGCCGCCAGGCGGGCCAATCGAACAGTCTGTCCTTCTTGGGTTTCTCGATGAGATGGCCCGCGGCCTGGCGGCCGCCCTACCGCTGGACGGCGTTTACATCGCCAGCCACGGCGCCTCCTCCGCCACGGGCGACGAGGACAGCGACGGGACGCTCGCCGCCATGGTCCGGCGGATCGTCGGGCCGGCCGTGCCGGTGGTCTGCTCCCACGATCTTCACTGCAATGTGAGCGAGAGGATGGTCGGGGCGATCGATGCCTTCGTCGCCTACCGCACCAACCCGCATGTGGACATGGCTGCCCGCGCCGCCGAATCGGCTGACCTGCTGCGGGAGATGCTGGCCGGGACGCGCATGGCCCGTGCCTTCATCCGCCTGCCTCTGACGCCGCCCACCGTGACCCTGCTGACGGCCTCCGGCCCCTATGCCGATCTGGTGCGGGATGCGGAGGCGCTGATGCGGGAGGATGCGCGCATCGCCAATGCCTCGGTGACCGGCGGCTTCGTCTATTCCGACCTGCCGAAATGCGGGATGACGGTGACGGTCACGGCGCGCGACGGGGACCTGGCCGCCGCCCGCGCCGCGGCGCTCAAGCTGGCGCGGCGGGCCTGGGCGGAGCGCAGCCGGCATGTACGGCGGCTGCTCTCCCTGCAGGAAGCGACGGATCTTGCCCTGCGCGCCGGGCGGGGAGAGGTGGCGCCGGTGATCTTCTCCGATGCCGGTGACAATCCCGGCGGTGGCGGACGTGGCAACACCGCCTGGCTGCTGCGGGCACTGCATGAGGCAGGCGCGCAGGGCGTGGTGCTCGGCGTCTTCGTCGATCCGGCGCTGGCGGCAGAGGCGCATGAACGCGGCGAGGGCGCGACCTTCGAGGCCGTGTTCAACCGCGTGGAATCCGAATTCTCCAAGCGCTTCGCCGCGCCGGCGCGCGTGCTGGCACTGCGCGACGGCAAGGGTGTAGGGCGGCGCGGCACCATGGCAGGGCGGCGCTTCGATCTCGGCCCTTCGGCGCTGCTGGAACTGGAGGGTTCGGGGCTGCGCGTCGTGCTCGGCTCCCTGCGCCGGCAATGCCATGAGCCACGCATGCTGGAGATGCACGGCATCGACATCGGCGCAGCGCGCTGCGTGGTGGTGAAGAGCCGCGGCCATTTCCGCGCTGGCTTCGACGAATTCTTCCCGGACGACCGCATCTTCGAGGTGGATGCGCCCGGCCTCACCAGCCCGGTGCTGGCAAATTTTGCCTGGAAGCGCCTGCCGCGGCCGGTCTGGCCGCTGGACCCGGAGGCCGTGTGGCGGGAGCCGGACTGGGCCGAGGGGCTGTAGCGCGGACATTGCCCTCTGCCGCCCGGTCCTTATTGCGTCGGCTGATGCCACCGCCAGTGGCCGGCGGCGAAATCGGCCGCGCAGACACCCTCGTGCAAGTCATGGCGGTCGAGGACCGCCTGGACGCGCGCCACGTAGTCCGGGCCGTCGGGGAAATTGAGATCGAAGCCCGGAGGCGTGAAGGTGGCAACGCCGTTGATCGCCGGCACACCGCTCAGCGACGTCACCACCATGACGTAGATTTTGTGGCTGTACTGCTCGGCGAGGAGCGCGGGGTCGGGGCGGCGCTACTGCCCCTTCCTGGCCTCCGCCACCAGCCGCTCCAGCGTGGCGAGGTCCACCGCGCCGGGCACCAGCGTCTCGCCGACCACCAGGGCCGGCGTGCCCTCCACCTGCAGCGCCCGGGCCAGCCGAAGATTGGCCTCCAGCGGGTGCTGGACCAGATCGGA
>CALGVL010000161.1 GCA_937930165.1 uncultured Acetobacteraceae bacterium | reverse complement strand
GGTTCGGCCCGACGCCGTTGCGCCCGCCGGCGTCGATCGTGTGGCAGGCGCGGCACTGGTTGAACACCCGCTTCCCAGCCTCGGCATCCTGCGCGGCCGCCGGCAGTGCGGTGCCCAGCAGCAGGGCAGAGGCAAGCAAGAGGGTGGCGGCACGGACCATGAGGACGGCGTCTCCATTCGGCTGTGGCTTGATCCACGACCGCAATGCGGCGCACATCCGGTTCCGTCAAGGCTCCCGCTACGCCCAGGGGTTGCGCCGCCCCCTGGCCTGCCAGGGCGAGCCGGGCGGGAATTGCGGCTGCTGCCGCCTGCCCTGCCCCATGCTTCGCCCCTCCTGCGGTGCCATGGCCAGCAGCCGCGCCACCCGCTCCTCGGTCGGCGGGTGGGTGGCGAAGAGGCTGTCCATCCGCAGGCCCGAAAGCGGATTGACGATGAAGAGATGCGCGCTGGCCGGATGTGCCTCCGCCGTCTGGTTCACGATCCCCTGCTTGTAGTGCTCCAGCTTCATCAGGCCGGAGGCGAGCCAGCGCGGGTCGCCGCAGATCTCCGCCCCCATCCGGTCGGCCTCGTACTCGCGGGAGCGGCTGATCGCCATCTGCACCAGCATGGCGGCAATGGGCCCGAGGATGATCATCAGCAGCATCCCGATCGGCCCGAAGGGGTTCTGCCGCCCCTCCTGGTCCCGCCCGCCGAAGAGGAAGCCGAAATGCGCCAGCATGCCGATGGCGCCGGCCAGGGTCGCCGTGACGGTCATGATGAGCGTGTCGCGGTGCTTGATATGCGCCAGCTCATGCGCCACCACCCCTGCCACCTCCCGCTCGTCCAGCAGGTCGAGCAGGCCGGTATTGATGGCGACCGCGGCATTCTCCGGGTTGCGGCCGGTCGCGAAGGCGTTGGGCTGCGCCTCATGGATCACGTAGAGCGCCGGCATGGGCAGGCCGGCGCGGGCGGCCAGGTTCTGCACCATCTGGAACAGCCGCGGCGCGCTTTCCGGCGCGATCGGCTCGGCATTGTGCATGGCGAGCACGACGCGGTCGCTGTTCCACCAGGCCCAGAGATTGGTGCCGCAGGCGAAGAGGAAGGCGATGACCATCCCCTGCCGCCCACCCACGGCATAGCCGATGCCGACGAACAGGGCGGTGAGGCCGGCCAGCAGGATCGCCGTGCGCAGATATCCAGCCATGCTTCCCGATCCTTCTGCTCCGGTACGCGCCAGGCCGGGATGGGGCTGGCGCGAGGCCGGGGTCAGACCCCAGATGAGGGGCATGACCCAGGACAGACAAGAGGCGCCGCGTCCCGGCGCCGCAACGCAGCAAGGCCCCGTGCCGATCTCCCCGGACGACCCACCGCCACCTGTGCCACCGCAGCCGCCCGGCCCACCCGGCCCGGACGCACCGGAGCCGCCGGTGTGGGATCCCCCGGGGCCGGACGCGCCGTTGCCGGGCGAGGATCCGAATCCGCCCCCGGCTGGCGACCCGCCCACCGAGCCGCCAGTCCGCATGAAGGAGATCGGCGGCCCTTCCGGGCCGGAACCCACCCGCTATGGCGACTGGGAACGGAAGGGCCGGGTCAGCGACTTCTGACGGCCCGGGTCACGGCGCGGCCATAAGGGGAACGGGCTTGTGGCGGCTGAAGCCGTGCCGCTACAAGCCTTTGTGCCTGGCAGGAAGTCGGTCAGGCCGAGTCGCAGGTCAGCGATTCGTTCGCGCGACTCGGGCCAGTGGCTTGATTCCGGCCGCGCTCGCGACCGGCCCCAGCTTTTCGGATTCACCCTCCGTTCCGCTGGGGCCGAATTCGGACCGCCGGGCCTGGCGGCCCTGCGGCCATCGGGCCGCTCAGCCGACCCGGTTCGCCACCAGGTCGTCCACCACGGCGGGATCGGCCAGGGTGGAGGTGTCGCCCAGATTGCTTGTCTCGTTCGCGGCGATCTTGCGCAGGATGCGGCGCATGATCTTGCCGGAGCGGGTCTTGGGCAGGCCCGGCGCCCATTGGATGACATCCGGCGCGGCAATCGGCCCGATCTCCTTCCGCACCCAGGCAACCAGCTCCTTGCGCAGCTCCTCCGAAGGCTCGACGCCCGCCTTCAGCGTCACATAGCAGTAGATGCCCTGGCCCTTCAGGTCATGCGGCATGCCGACCACCGCGGCCTCGGCGACCTTCGGGTGGGCGACCAGGGCGCTCTCGATCTCCGCCGTGCCCATGCGGTGGCCGGAGACGTTCAGCACGTCATCCACGCGGCCGGTGATCCAGTAATAGCCATCCTCGTCGCGCCGGGCGCCGTCGCCTGAGAAGTACATGCCCTTGAAGGTGGCGAAATAGGTCTGGATGAAGCGCTCATGGTCGCCATAGACCGTGCGCATCTGGCCGGGCCAGCTATCGGTCAGCACCAGATTGCCCTCGGCGGCACCCTCCAGCAGCTTGCCCTCCCCATCCACGATCGCCGGCTGCACGCCGGGCAGCGGCAGGGTGGCGGAGCCGGGCTTCAGCGGGATGGCGCCGGGCAGCGGCGAGATCAGGATGCCGCCCGTCTCGGTCTGCCACCAGGTATCCACGACCGGGCAGCGCCCGTCGCCGACCACGCGGTAATACCAGAGCCAGGCCTCCGGATTGATCGGCTCGCCCACGCTGCCCAGGATGCGCAGGGTCTTGCGGCTGTGCTTCTTCACCGGCGCCTCGCCATCCCGCATCAGCGCGCGGATGGCGGTGGGGGCAGTGTAGAAGATGTTGACCTTGTGCTTGTCCACCACCTGCCAGAAGCGGTCCACCCCGGGGTAGTTGGGCACGCCCTCGAACATCAGGCTGATCGCGCCGTTCGCCAGCGGGCCGTAGACGATGTAGGTGTGGCCGGTCACCCAGCCGACATCGGCGGTGCACCAGTAGACCTCGCCGGGGCGATAATCGAAGACCAGCTCATGCGTGAAGCTGGCCCAGACCATGTAGCCGCCGGTGGTGTGCAGAACGCCCTTGGGCTTGCCGGTGCTGCCGCTGGTGTAGAGGATGAAGAGCGGATCCTCGGCATTCATCGGCTCCGGCTCGCAGGTGGCGGGCTGCTTCGCGCAGATATCCTCCCACCACAGGTCGCGGCCTTCCTGCATCTCCACCTTGCCGCCGGTGTTCCTCACCACCAGCACATGCCGGATGGAGGGGCAGTTCTTCAGCGCCTCATCGGCATTGGCCTTCAGCGGCACCTTGCGGCCGCCGCGGCGCCCTTCATCGGCGGTCAGCAGCACCGAGCATTCGGAATCCTGGATGCGGGAGGCTAGGCTGTCCGGGGAGAAGCCGCCGAAGACGACGGAATGGATGGCGCCGATCCGGGCGCAGGCCAGCATGGCGACTGCGGCCTCAACGATCATCGGCAGGTAGATGCAGACCCGGTCGCCCTTCTTCACGCCGAGCGAGCGCAGGGCATTGGCCAGGCGACAGACCCGCTCATACAGTTCCCGGTAAGTGACCTTGCTGTCGCTGTTGGGGTCGTCGCCTTCCCAGATGATCGCCACCTGGTCGCCGCGCGTCGCCAAGTGCCGGTCGAGGCAGGAGACGGAGGCGTTCAGCACCCCGTCCTCGAACCACTTGATGGAGACATCGCCGTCGAAGCTCGCATTCTTGATCTTCGTCGGCTCCTTCATCCAGGCGATGCGGCGCATCTCCTTGCGCCAGAAGCCATCCGGGTCACGCTTCGCCTCCTCTGACATGGCGCGAAAGCGTTCGGCATCGACCCGGGCCTTGGCGGTGATCTCGGGCTTCAGGGCGATCAGGGCATCATTTGGCATGGGGCGCCTCCTCTATGGGGCAATTTATGCCCGGAGTTTGCCCATGCCGCCCTGCGCCGCGTCAATCCGGGGGGAGCAACCCCCGCTGCGCCCGGGGCACGGCGGGGGTGTCCGGCGGGTCAGTTCGCCCAGGCCGGGGCGATGAAGGCAAGGCGTCACAATCCGGCATCGGCCGGGACGATCACCTGCCCGTCCTCGATTCGCACCTTCACCGCCTCCAGCGCCTCGCCGATACAGGGGCCACCGGTGCAGACCCCATCCTCGATGCGGAAGCGGGCACCATGCGCGGAGCAGATGATCGCCTGCTTCCTGGCATCCAGGAACCGGTCCGGGATGGGCTCCAGCGGCAGGCCGATATGCGGGCAAGAATTCACATAGACATGCACCTGCCCGTCCTTCCGCACCGCGAACAGGCCCATGAAGCCGCCGGGGGCGGCGGGGAAGCCCTTGGCGCCGCCTTCCGGAATGTCCTCCAGGCGGCAGAGGATGCGCTCGCCGTTCAGGGTTTCGTTCACACTCATGTCCTGTCGGCGAGTCCCAGCCTCTCATGCCATTCGGCGATGCTTTCCTCCGGGTAACGGTCGTATCGCCGGTCCCGCGGGCCGGCCGCCACCTCCACCCAGGGCGCCTTGAATTCCAGCATGATATGGGTCGATTCCGGCGGCACCGGCAAGGGCGTGTCGATGGCCGAGGCGAAGGGATGCACCAGTTCCGGCCAGCGGTCGTCATAGAGCCAGAGGGCGCTGCCGCAGACGGAGCAGAAATGCCGCTCCGCCGGGCTACGGTGTGCCCGCGCATCCTCCGGATCCTTCACCTTGGCATGGTAGATGGTGACATGCTGCCGGCCGGTGACCCGCAGGCTGGCCGAATCGGCGCCCAGGTTGATGGCGTAGCCGCCCCCGCCCTGGGTCTTGCGGCAGATGGAGCAATAGCAGCGCTGATAGGGATAGGGATGCGCCGAGCGCACCCGGAACCGCACCGCACCGCATTGGCAGGAGCCTTCGAGTTCCATCCGCCACCCTCCCCTCTACGCTCCGGGCCAGCCCCCCATGCGGCAGAGGATGCCCCAATGCGCCTCGCTCACCGGCATCACGGAAAGGCGCGATTGCCGGACCAGGGCCAGATCGGCCAGTTCCGGCTCGGCCTTGATGGCGGCCAGGGTCACGGGCCTGGGCATCGGCCCGACCGTCTTCACGTCCACGCAGACCCAGCGGCCGGTCTCGTCGGTGGGATCGGGATAGGCTTCCCGCGCCACCTCCACCACCCCGACGATCTCCTTGCCGGTATTCGAATGGTAGAAAAAGGCCAGGTCGCCCTTCCGCATCGTCCGCAGATGCTTCGCCGCCAGGGCGTTGCGCACGCCGGTCCAGGGCTCGATGCCGTTCCGCACCTGCTCCTCCCAGGAAAAGGCGTCCGGTTCGCTCTTCACCAGCCAGTAGGCCATGGCCCCCTCGATTCCTGCCCACCGGACGCATTCCCGGCCCGGCTTCCCTCCCGCAGACGTTATCGGTTCGGGGGGATGCTTCAATCCAGCGCGGGACGGGCCTAGTTAGGGGGCGTGAATACCGCACCCCCCGATACCGCCGCCGTGGCGACAACCGGTCGCGACCATCCGATGGACCGCCCCCTCGCTGGGCGCGGCGCCTCGCTGCACCGATTCGCCAATCCCGGCCGCTTCCTGCGCCTGACCGGGCGCATCCAGCCCTGGCTGGTGGGGGCGGCGCTGCTGGTGCTGGCCATCGGCCTGCCCTGGGCCCTGGTCTTCTCCCCGCCCGACTGGCAGCAGGGGGAGACTGTGCGGATCCTCTACATCCATGTGCCGATGGCCTGGCTGGCCATGGGGGGCTATGCCGGGCTGGCCATCGGCTCCGCCATTGCCCTGGTCTGGCGGCATCCGCTGGCCGACCTCGCCTGCCGGGAGCTGTCGCCGGTCGGGGCGGTGGTGACGGCGCTCTGCCTCGCCACAGGCAGCCTCTGGGGCAAGCCGATGTGGGGGACCTGGTGGGTCTGGGATGCGCGGCTGACCAGCGTGCTGGTGCTGTTCTTCCTCTGGCTCGGCCATGCCGCCCTGGTGCGGGCCTTCGACGACCCGGAGCGCGGCGCCCGGATGGGCGCCATCCTGGCGCTGGTCGGGGCGGTGAACCTGCCGGTCGTGAAATTCAGCGTGGACTGGTGGAATACCCTGCATCAGCCCGCCAGCTTGACCCGGCTCAATGCGCCGGCGCTGCATGTGGATATCCTTTACCCACTGCTGGTCTGCACGCTGGGCTTCAGCCTCGCCTTCGCGGCGGTGGTGCTGGCCCGGACGCGGGCGGCGGTGATGGAGCGGCGCATCCGGGCCTTGCAGATGGCCGCGGCGCGGAGGGCGGATGCGCCATCCGATGACCGGAGGGCCGAAGGGCCCGAAGGTCTGAATCGGCTGGCCAGGGATATGCCATGACGGTGCATTGGGCGCATGTGACGGCGAGCTACGCGCTGGTGCTGGGGGGGTTCCTCGCCCTCGGCCTCGGTGCCGCGCTGCGCCACCGGGCGGCGAGGCGGAAGCTGCTAGTTCTCGATCCCCGGATGAAGCGCGGGAGGACGGGTTCGTGAGCCGCAAGCGCCGCCGCCTGTACCTGCTGCTGCTCTGCGGCCTCGGCCTGGGCAGCGCCACGGCGCTGAGCCTGAGCGCCTTCCAGGACAATCTGGTCTTCTTCCGCTCGCCCAGCGACATCATGCAGGAGGCGCCGGCACCGGATCGCGCCTTCCGCCTCGGCGGCCTGGTCGAAACCGGCAGCGTGCAGCGTGAGACCACCCCGGATGGCCGGCCGGAGGCCCGCTTCCGCGTGACCGATGGCGCCAGCACCATCCCCGTCACCTATACCGGCGTGCTGCCGGACCTGTTCCGCGAAGGACAGGGCGTGGTCACGCTCGGCAAGCTCGGCCCCGACGGCGTGTTCCGCGCCACCGAGGTCCTGGCCCGCCATGACGAGAACTACATGCCGCCCGAGGTCGCCGACGCGCTGAAGCGCAGCGGCCACTGGAACCCGGACCAGGGCGCTCCGCCGCCGGCGTCGAGCTGGAACACGCTCACGCCCACGCCCGCCGTGGGCGCGGCACCCCCCGGCGGCAGGAGCGGCAGTTGATCCCGGAGCTCGGCCATTTCGCCCTGGCCCTGGCCCTGGCGCTCTCCCTGGCCCAGGCCGTCTTCGGCCTCTGGGGCGCGCAGCGGGCGGAGCCACGGCTGATGGCCGCCACCGCTCCGCTCGCCATCGGCACGCTGATTGCGACCGGCACCGCCTTCGCCTGCCTGATGTGGAGCTTCGCGGTCAACGACACGACCGTCTCGGCGGTGGTGCAGAACAGCCATTCGGCCAAGCCGATGCTCTACAAGCTGACCGGAACCTGGGGGAACCACGAGGGCTCCATGGTCCTCTGGGTCCTCATCCTGGCGCTCTGCGGCGGGGCGGTGGCAGGGTTCGGACGCAAGCTGCCGAGCACCCTCCAGGCCCGCGTGCTGGCAGTGCTGGCGCTGGTGGCGGTGGGGTTCCTGGCCTTCATCCTCGGCACTTCCGACCCGTTCCTGCGGGTCTGGCCACCGCCCATGGACGGGCAGGGGCTGAACCCGATCCTGCAGGACCCCGGCCTCGCCTTCCATCCGCCGCTGCTCTACCTCGGCTATGTCGGCTTCTCCGTCACCTTCGCCTTTGCCATTGCAGCGCTGATCGAGGGCCGCGTGGATGCCGCCTGGGGCCGCTGGGTGCGTCCCTGGGCACTGGCGGCCTGGAGCTTCCTGACCCTCGGCATCGCGCTGGGCTCCTGGTGGGCCTATTACGAGCTGGGCTGGGGCGGCTACTGGTTCTGGGATCCGGTGGAAAACGCTTCGCTGCTTCCCTGGCTTGCCGGCTGCGCCCTGCTGCATTCCGCCATCGTCGTCGAGAAGCGGGAGGCGCTGAAGACCTGGACCGTCTTCCTGGCGCTGCTGGCCTTCGGGCTCTCGCTGCTCGGCACCTTCCTGGTGCGCTCCGGCGTGCTGAACAGCGTGCACGCCTTCGCCAACGACCCGGCGCGGGGCGTCTTCATCCTGTTCCTGCTGATGGTCTATGTCGGCGGCGGCTTCGCGCTCTTCGCCTGGCGGGCGGCGGCCATGGCGCCCACCGGCGTCTTTGCGCCCCTCTCGCGGGAGGGCGCGCTGGTGCTGAACAACCTGCTGCTCTGCTCAATCGCGGCGGTGGTGCTGGTCGGCACGCTCTATCCGATGTTCGCCGACCTGATCCTGAAGCAGAAGATCTCGGTCGGCCCGCCCTTCTTCAACAGTGCGACCCTGCCGCTGGTGGTGCCGCTGATCGGTGCCATGGCGCTCGGCCCGGTGCTGCCCTGGAAGCGGGCGCGGCTCTGGCCGGCCCTGCAGCGACTGTGGTGGGCGGCGCTCGGCGCGCTTGCCGCGCTGCTGCTCTGCCTGGCGCTGGAGGGCCAGCAGATCGGCCCGGCGCTGGGCTTCGCCGCCGCCGCCTGGCTGATCCTGGGCGCCGTGGCCGACATCGCCGACCGGATCGCCCTGTTCTCCCGCCCGCGCGCGGCCCTGGCCCGCGCCCGTGGCCTGCCGCGCGCCGCCTGGGGTGGAGCCATCGCCCATGCCGGGCTGGGGGTGATGATGCTCGGCCTGGCCGGCATGGGGCTGGCGACGGATCGGCTGGCGCTGCTGCAGCCCGGGCAGAGCGCCTCTCTCGCCGGTTACGACTACCGGCTGGATAGCGTGCAGGATGTCGCCGGCCCGAATTTCTCCGCCCGCCGCGCCACCGTCACCGTGACGCGGAATGGCCGCGACGTCGTCGTGCTGACGCCGGAGCGGCGCAGCTTCCCCGTCGGCCGCATGACCACCACCGAGGCTGCCATCCACACCACCTGGCTTTCCGATCTTTACGTCGTCCTGGGCGATGAACGGGACGGCGGCGCCGTGCTGCGCATCCACCACAACCCGCTGGCGCCCTGGATCTGGTTCGGCGCGGCGATCATGGCACTCGGCGGCGGCATCTCGCTCTCCGACCGCCGCATCCGCGTCTCCGCCCCGGCGGCGAAGCTGGCGCGCGGGGAGGTCACGGCATGAGTGAGGCGACCGCCCCCGATACCCCGAATCCCTGGCGCCGCCGCGCCCTGCTGCTGGCGCCCCTGGTGGTGGCCGGCGGTGCCGGCCTTGGCTTCTACGCCATGCTGCGCGGACTCGGCACCGGCAGCTATGACCCGCGCGGCGTGCCCTCCGCCCTGATCGGCAAGGCGCCGCCCGATTTCAGCCTGCCGCCATTGGAAGGCGCGGACCGGCCGGGCCTCAGCGCCGCCGACCTGCACGGGCAGGGCCGGCCGGTGCTGGTCAATTTCTTCGCCTCCTGGTGCGTGCCCTGCGTGATCGAGCATCCACAGATGATGCGCCTCTCGCGCGCAGGCGTGCCGGTCTTCGGAGTCGCCTACAAGGACAAGCCGCAGGACAGCCTCGGCTTCCTGCAACGCCATGGGAATCCCTATGCGCGGCTCGGGGTGGACCTGCCCGGGCGGGTGGCGATCGACTGGGGCCTCTATGGCGTCCCGGAGACCTATCTGATCGACAAGTCCGGCGTGATCCGCTGGCGCTGGGCCGGCCCGGTCACCGAGGACACGCTGACGCAGGATCTCGAACCCCTGCTCCGGCGCTACGCATGATGCGCTTGCTCCAGGCCCTGTTCCTGGCCCTGCTGCTGGCCGGACCGGCGCTTGCCGCCGTCGGCGATCCCGCCGAGCAACTGCCCGACCCGGTGCTGGAAGAGCGTGCCCGCGCCATCGGGCGCGAGCTGCGCTGCATGGTCTGCCAGAACCAGTCCATCGAGGACAGCGATGCGGATCTGGCCCGCGACCTCCGCCGTATCGTGCGGGAGCAGGTGGCCGCCGGCCGCACCGATGCGCAGGTGCTCGACTACCTGTACGACCGCTACGGCGATTTCGTGCTGCTGCGGCCGCGCTTCACCCTTGCCACCGCCCTGCTCTGGGGCATGCCGGTCATCGCGCTGCTCGGCGGCGGGCTGCTGATCCTGGCCATGCGCCGCCGCGCCCCGGCGGCCGCCCCCGCGGAACTGACCGAGGCGGAGCGCGCGCGCCTCTCCCGGATCGAGGGCGGATCGGACCGCCCGATCGCCGGAGGGGTTGGCGGCACTGCCGCCAACGGCCCGAAGGCGTGAATCGGCCGGCAGGATTTTTGTGATGACCTGGCTTCTTCTTGTCCTGCTGGCCCTGGCGGCGCTGGCGCCGCTCGGTTTTGTCCTGCTCCGCCCCGCCCAGGCGCGCGGGCGGCGGGAGGCCGACCTGGCCCTCTACCGCGCCCAGCTCGCGGAACTGGAGCGGGAGCGCGAGGCCGGCCGGATGGACGAGGCGGCGCATCGTGCCGCGACCCTGGAGATCCAGCGCCGGCTGCTGGCGGCGCCGGAGGAGGGCTCGGCCAGCGCCGCGCCCGGCCGTGGCCGCGGCCCGCTGCTGGTCGCGCTGGCGGCGGTGCCGGCACTCGCCTTCGGTTTCTATCTGGTGCGGGGCACGCCGGACATGCCCTCCGCCCCCTGGTCGCTGCGCCATGCGCAGGCGGAGCGTGACGAGCAATTACTGACCCTGCTGCGCAGCCGCCTGGCGCAGATGGACCAGGCCAGCGAGGCCGCCCGGCAGGGCTATGTCCTGCTCGGCAATGCCGAGCGCAGCCGCGGCCATCTGGAAGCGGCGGCGGATGCCTATCGCCGCGCCCTGGCCGGGCAGTTCGACGCGGATCTCACCGGCCAACTGGCGCAGGTGCTGTTGGAGGACGGCAAGGTGGAGGAAGCCGCCCGCCTGCTGGCCGCGGCGCTGCCCCAGGCACCGAAGCATATCGGGCTGCGTTTCCTCTCCGGCCTGGCCGAGGCCCGCGCCGGTCGGCCGGAGGTGGCCCGCTCCACTTGGCGCGCCTTGATCGCCGATGCGCCGGAGGGTGCGCCCTGGCGGGCGATGGTGGAACGGCGGATGCAGGACCTGCCCTGAGTCGCCCGGTATCCGCGCCCTTACCTTCGATTGCGCCGGTCGCTCCCTGAAAGCCGCGTGGCAGGCCGGCAGGTCGAGACTCAGCCGCTCCTGCCCGCCTGCCGCTGCCAGAATTGGTCAATCTCCCGTCGCCGCCGGTCGAAACTTTCCGCGCTGGCGAAGGTGTCGGGACTGACCCGGGGTGCCTGGTCCAGCGCCTCCGGGGTGGTGTCGAGCACGAAGACATCCATATTCGGCGCCAGCTTCAGCCACTGCCACGGCACCGCGATATGCTCGTCGCCGATGCCGAGGAAGCCGTTGCGGGCCATGATCGCATACTGGATCTGCCCGGTCTTCGAATCCAGGACCACATCCTGGATGCTGCCCAGATCCTGATCCTGCGGGGTCCGCACATCGGTGCCGGTGATCGCATCGGCGCGGAAGGCGTGGATGACCTGGATGACCGGCTGCGCCCTGGCCAATTGCTGCCTGCGGTAGATCTCCACCTGATTGGGCTGGATGCCGGCCTGGCGCAGTTGCGCCGCGTAATCGGCATAGGCGGATTTCATCGCGCCGAGGACGGATTCGCAGGCCTGCTCGTCGCCGCGATGCGCCAGCACGGCGGCGGCGTTGTAGAGGATGCCGATTTCCTGCCCCGGCGCCATGGTCCAGTTCAACTTGCCCCAGGGGCCGGTGGGCAGAGGCTGCTGTGCCCCGGCATTGGCGCCGCCCGATTGCGCCGGCACGTTGCCGGCCGGCGACCCGGCGCCCGCCTGCGCATTGGCCGCATCGGCGCTGCCTGGCGCGCGGCCCCCGGCTTCACCGGGCCGGGTTCCTGGTCTGGCCAGCCTGTAACTCCCCCAGCCATAGCCGCGGCGATAGCCGCTGAGCCACAAGCCCTCATTCTGCATCTGCCGGCCGAAGGCGGTGAGTTCGCGCAGGCATTGCCGGGCGGTCTGCGGCGTGCCGGGATTGGTGCCCTGAGCGGGACGCGAGCTGAGCCCGTCCGGCTGCCGGCCGGTGCCCTGGGCCGGCTGCGCCTCCGCAATCCATGGCGCCAGGGCCAACGCCGCGGCCGCGGCGCCCGCAGGAAATCGAAGCTGCATGTGAAACCTCCCGCTCCTCGGTGGGGGTCCCGCCAGGTCAACGGCAGGCGGAGATGCCAGTTCGGATTCATCCTGGGGCGCGACAGGTGGCGCGCTTCCGGCTAGGGTCCGGCTCATGCTCACGGGCAAGCGGATCCTGTTAATCATCTCGGGCAGCATCGCCGCCTACAAGGCGCTGGAGCTGACCCGCCTGCTGCGCAAGGACGGCGCCGCCGTCACCGGCATCCTCACCGCCGGCGGTGCGCGCTTCGTGACGCGGGAGGCGCTGGCCGGCATCACCGGCGCCCGCGTGCATGACGATCTCTGGGCGGCGGAGGCCGAGATCGGCCATATCCGCCTGGCGCGCCTGCCGGATCTGGTGGTGGTGGCGCCGGCCTCGGCCGATATCCTGGCGAAGATGGCGGCAGGGATGGCGGATGACCTCGCCACCACCGTCCTGCTGGCGACCCGCGCACCGGTGCTGGTGGCGCCGGCGATGAACCCGGCGATGTGGGAGCATCCGGCGACGCGCGCGAACATGGCGACGCTGACGGCACGCGGCGTGCGGGTGGTCGGCCCCGGCACGGGGCCAATGGCGGAACCGGAAAGCGGTCCCGGCCGCCTCGCCGAGCCGGAGGAGATGCTGGCGGCGATCCGCGCGCATTTCGCCGCGCCGGGACCGCTCAAGGGGCGGCATGCCCTGGTCACCTCCGGCCCGACGCATGAGCCGATCGACCCGGTGCGCTACATCGCCAATCGCAGCAGCGGCAAGCAGGGCCATGCCATTGCCGCGGCGCTGGCGGCGCTCGGCGCGCGTGTGACGCTGGTCTCCGGCCCGGTCACGCTGCCCGACCCGCCCGGAGTCACGGTGCGGCGTGTGGAATCGGCGCGGGAGATGCTGGCCGCCTGCGAGGCGGCGCTGCCCGCCGATATCGCCGTGATGGCCGCCGCCGTCGCCGACTGGCGCGTGGCGCAGGACTCGCCACAGAAGCTGAAGAAGGAGCCGGGCGCCGCGGCGCCCACCCTGGTCATGGCGCTGAATCCCGACATCCTGGCGACGCTCTCCGCCCATGCACAGCGCCCCCGTTTGGTGGTTGGCTTCGCCGCGGAGACGGAAAAGGTGGTGGAGCACGCCATCGCCAAGCGGCAGCGCAAGGGCTGCGACTGGATCGTCGCCAATGACGTCTCGGGCGGCGTGATGGGCGGCGAATCCAACACCGTGCATTTGATCACCGCCGAGGGCGTGGAGGACTGGCCGGAAATGCCGAAGGGGAAGGTGGCGCAGCGCCTCGCCCAGCGGATCGCAGAGCAATTCGCGAGATCGGAAGAGCACACGTCTGAACTCCAGTCACTAACCAAT
>CALGVL010000160.1 GCA_937930165.1 uncultured Acetobacteraceae bacterium | reverse complement strand
GCCAGCGGGTGATGGCGCCGGGCATCACCGTGCTGGACGATCCGACACGGCGGCGCGGCCTCCGCTCCCGCCCCTTCGACGGCGAAGGGATGAAGGGCGAGCGGCGCGCCATCGTGGAGGACGGGGTGCTGACCACCTGGATCCTCGACTGGCGCAGCGCCCGGCAGCTCGGCATGGCCAGCACCGGCCATGCCAGCCGCGGCACCTCCGGCCCGCCCGGCCCGGCGCCGACCAATCTCTGGCTCGCCCCTGGCACCCGGACCCCGGCGGAGCTGATGGCCGATATCCGGGAAGGGCTCTACGTCACCGAGATGATCGGCATGGGGGTGAACGGCGTGACCGGCGACTACAGCCGTGGCGCCGCCGGCTTCATGATCCGCAACGGCGCCCTGGCGGAGCCGGTGAGCGAGATCACCGTCGCCGGCAACCTGAAGGAGATGTTCCTCCATCTGACCCCGGCGAATGACCTGCAATTCCGCCGCGGCACGGATGCGCCGACCATCCGGGTGGAGGGGCTGACCATGGCGGGGGCCTGACCCCGGGAACCCGCCCCCGCTCCCGCCACTTCATACCTCGCCGGGCGGGAGGAGGATCCGATGGCCATCGGGGAATGGCGCAAGCCACGCGAGCAGATGACACGCGAGGCCATCACCGCCCTGGCGGAACTCGCCACCGGCTGCGCCGGCGAGACGTCTTTGCGCGACATGGCAAGGCTGGCGATCATCGCCTCCCGGCAGATCCCGGAACTGGTGGATATGGGGGTCTTCCCACGCGGCGAGCTTGGCCCGGACGCCATGCGGGCCATGGTGGTTGTGACGGACATCGCCTCCGGCTGGGACGACGAGAGGGAACGCATCGAGGAATTCATTGGCGGAATCGAGGATGACGACCTCGCCCGCCTGGCCGGCGCCGCCCGTATCTGGGCGCGCGGCGTCTGGGAGACGATGGTTCCCCTCAGCCCTCTGGACAAGCAGAACACGCTGGCGGCGCTGCGCCGGGCCTGACCCCAGGCGCGGACCCCGGCGGGGCCGGCCTTGTCTGTCGGGCGGACGGCAAGGGTGTCGCGGCTGGTCATGGGCGGGCGGTCACTCCGGTCCGCACTTCCGCAACGGCCAGCGGCAGTGGATGTCCCGGCGCGCCGCTCCGCCGATCCCGGCATGGGGCTGCGGCGTTTCGGTTGCCGGTCGCAATCGCCCCTGGATCTTCCTATATTCGCAGCAACGAGACTGGTGCCGGAGACAATCGATACATGCGTCGCCCTGCTTTCCTTCTGGCGGCCGTCGCAGCCGCCGCCCTGGCGCTAGCCCCAGCCCTGGCCGATGCCCGGCCGGGCGGCGGCGGCTCCTTCGGCAGCCGCGGCTCCCGCACCTATGTCGCCCCGCCCAGCACGCGCACCGCACCCAATGCGGCGCGGCCGATGGAGCGGAGCATGACCGAGCCCGGCCGCCCCGCCGCGCCCTACGGGCAGCAGGCGCAGCGGCCCATGGGCCAGCCTGCCCCGGCCGGCGGCTTCTTCTCCCGCTCTCCCTTCATGGCCGGCCTGCTGGGCGGGCTGATCGGCGTCGGGCTCGGCGGGCTGCTCTTCGGCCATGGTTTCCTCGGCGGGATGGGTGGCTTGGGCTTCGCCGGCTTCCTCGGCCTGTTGCTGCAGATCGCGCTGATCGTCCTGCTGGTCCGGCTGGCCCTGAATTTCTTCCGCAACCGGGCGCCGCAGCCCGCCCCGGCCGGCATGCCGAACCGGATGGCGCGTATGGCAGGCGGCGCCGCCCCCGGCCCGCATGGAATGGGCCTGGGCGGCGGGACCGGCCCCGGCACCGCGCCGCTGACGCTGCAGAAGGAGGATTTCGACACCTTCGAGCGCATGCTGAAGGAGGTGAACGCCGCCTGGTCGCGGCAGGACCTCTCCGCCCTGCAAAGGCTGGCGACGCCGGAGATGGTCCAGTACTTCGCAGATGACCTGGCCGACCTCTCCAGCCGCGGGCTGCGCAACGAGACGCGCGACGTGGTCCTGGAACAGGGCGACCTGGCCGAGGCCTGGCGGGAAGGCAACCGGGACTACGCCACCGTCGCCATGCGCTTCTCGATGGTGGACGTGACCCGCCGCCTGGCCGATGGCCGGGTGGTGGAGGGCGATCCGGAACTCCGCACCCTGGCGACCGAACTCTGGACTTTCACCCGGAGCCAGGGCGGCTCCTGGCTGCTCTCCGCCATCCAGCAGACCGGCTGAGCCGCATCATACGCTACCAAGCCGGGATTTCCTGCCGCCGTCCTCACCGGGAGGTGAGGACGGCGGCCTCGCAATTGTGGCGCCACGGGGCCAAATCATGGCATAATGATGGCAGACACTGCCTCGGTTATGGCACCAATCGGAGATCCTGAATGCTTGCCCTGTGCTTCCTGGCCGTCCTCGCCGCCACTGGCGGACTGATCGCGGTCGGGCTTGCCCTTGGCTCGGCCGCCGCCCTGGCTACCCCGGCGCTGCTGGCCGCCCCAGCCCTGGGCGCCACGGCCATGGTCAGCGGCATCGCCGCCGCCATCCTGGCCATGCGCCGCCAGGGCTGAGGCGGAGGACGCTACCTCAGGCGCAGCCGCCGCAGGACTCGCGACGCAGCCTCCGGCCACCTTCCTCGGCGGAGCCGGATCGGAGAGCGGCCGAGCCAGCCGGCTCCATGCCGCTCCTGCCGATTCGCGTCCGACATTGGATGCTGACCACGGCAATGCCGAGCAGGCGCTGATCGGCCGAGCCCGGAATCAGCCCGGCCGGCCGATGCCCCTCGGCCTGGATCCCGATCTCCGCAGCACCCTCGGTGGCCAGGGCGATGTCCCGGCCCAGTTCTCCTGGCTCCATGGTCAGGGTCCAGGCCTTCTCGCCCGCCGTGATCCGCACCTGCTTGCGGACCGGCAGGGGATTCATCATGCGCAGCGTTACCTCCAGCGCCTCCCCAGGCTGGCCCGGCAAAGGGAAGATCGCCGTCCCGCCGAGCGTCCAGCGATGCGTTCCCTCCGGCGCGCTCCAGCCGGCAGCGTAGCGGCCCAGTTCCTGGGGCTCTCCCATTCGGATCACGCCGTCCAGGGCAGATTGCAGCACATAGGCGGCGGCCCGGCCACATTCCGCATCGGGATGGAAAGTGACACGCCAGCCTGCCCGGCGGCAGGCTTCCACCAGGAAGTCGTGCCGGAAGCCGAGTTCCATCCAGCCCCAGCGCCGCATGCAGAAGATGGAGAGCGCATCCAGCCGCGGCCCCCAGGGGAAGGGGACGGCATCGGTCGGCCCCGGCACCACCGGCTCCCCGCAGAGGATGATCCGCCCCTCCGGCGCCAGCCGGTCCCGCAGCCGCCCGAGCAGGGCGGGGAACTCCCAGGCGTGGTGGAAGGCCTCGAAGAAGATGATCCGGTCGAAGCGCTCCTCGCCGAACCCCTCGCCGAAAGCTGCCTGTTCGAGCCGCAATTCGAGGCCGAGCGCCTCCGCCTGCCGCCGCGCCGCATCCAGGGAGGCAGAGTCGATATCGACGCCATGCGCCTCCAGCCCCGCCCGCGCCAGCATCAGGAGAAGCTGGCCGGTGCCGCAGCCATATTCCAGCACGCGCGCAGTCCCGCCGGGCGGCAGGTCGAGCAGGCGGAAGATGCGCGCCCAGCTCGCAAGGAATTCCGCAATCAGCGCAGGGTGGCGGAAGCTCCAGGGCGTCAGCCCGGTCCAGATATTGTCCGGCAGCGCGAGATGCGACTGCTCGTCTCGCGCCGGTTCATAGCCCTCCTGCCGGCCGCTGAGGGCGCGATAGAGCTCCATCGCCAGCGCCCGGTATTCCGGGGAGAAGGGGTCGAGGGCGGAGAGCCGCCCGACCGCCGGATGGTCGAGCACCAGCCCGCTGAATTCCTGATAGGTCGCGCCGTCCGGCACGCCCTCCCCCAAGGCTGCGATACGCTCGTTGAGGGTGTCCAGGGATATGCGCCTTGCCTGCATGCAATTATCATGCAGGCGCAACAGAAGGCGCGAAAGACACGAAACGGGACCTATTCCGGCATGGCGGCGGGCGTGGTAAGGGGCTCGCCTTCGAAATGCCCTATTCCGTATGTTCCGGCGGCTGACCAGGCATCCCGCCACCCAGGCTGTCCTGGCCTGGCTGCTTGGCCTCTACCTCTCCTGCGTCTTCCGCACCACGCGCTGGACGCTGCTGGGCGAGGAGCATCTGCGCGCCGCGCTGCAGCCGGAGGGCGGGCGCTGCCGCCCCGTCATCGCCGCCTTCTGGCATGAGCGGCTGCCGATGATGCCCATGCTCTGGCTGCAGGCCCGGCGCCTCGTGCCGGAGATGGCGCCGATGCGGGCGCATGTCCTCGTTTCCCGCCACCGCGACGGGCGTTTCATCGGCAATGTGGTGCGGCGCTTCCGGCTGGAGATGGTGCATGCCTCCTCCTCCCGCGGTGGCGCCGCCGGGCTCCGGGCGCTGCTGCGGGTGCTGCGGCGCGGCGACATGGTCGTCATCACCCCGGACGGGCCGCGCGGACCGCGGCGCCGGGCCGCCCCGGGTGTGGCGCAGCTTGCCGCCGCCTCCGGTCTGCCGGTGCTGCCCTGTGCCGCCTGGTCCGGGCGGCAGCGGATCCTGGGAAGCTGGGACCGGATGCGGCTGCCGCTGCCCTTCGCCCGTGGCGTGCTGGTCCTCGGCCCCCCCATGGCGGTAGGGCGCGGCGAGGCCGAGGCCGCCCTGCCGGCGATCGAGGCGGCGCTGACCGCCGCCTGCGATGCCGCCGATCACTGGGCCGCCAGCGCCGCGACGGGCCGGCGCATGGATGTCATCGCGGCATGAGTCTCGCAGGCAGGCTCTGGCACTGGGGGGCGACGGCGGCGGCGCCGCTGCTGCCGCTGCACCTGCGCCGCCGCGCGGCGCGCGGCAAGGAGATCCCGGAACGGCTGGCGGAACGGCGCGGCGAGGGCGCGACCCGGCCGCCCGGCCGCCTGCTCTGGCTGCATGCGGCGAGCGTGGGGGAGACGCTTTCCATCCTGCCGGTGCTGCAGGCCCTGGCGGAGCGCGCGCCCGATCTGACGCTGCTGCTGACCACCGGCACCGTGACCTCCGCCCGCCTGCTCGGCCGGCGGCTCGATCCGGCGCTGGCCGGGCGGGTGATCCACCGTTTCGTGCCGCTCGACGTGCCGGGCTGGGTGGCGCGCTTCCTGGATGACTGGCGGCCGGATGCCGCCGCCTTCGTGGAATCCGAGCTCTGGCCCAATCTGGTCGCCGCGGCACGCGGCCGGGGCATCCCGCTGGCGCTGGTGAATGCCCGGCTCTCCCTCCGCTCCGCCCGGCGCTGGCGCCTCCTGCCCGGGCTGGCGCGGGAGATGGCCGCCGGCTTCACCCTGGTCCTGGCGCAGTCCGAGGCCGATGCCGCCCGGCTGCGCGGCATCGGCGCCACGGGGGCACGCTGCCTCGGCAACCTGAAGGATGCCGCGCCACCCTTGCCGGCGGATCCGGCGGCGCTGCGGCAATTACGGCAGGCAGTGGGGGAGCGACCGGTCTTCCTCGCCGCCAGCACCCATCCGGGGGAAGAGGCGCTGGTGGTGGCGGCGCATGCCGCGCTGACCGCCCGGCATCCCGGGCTGCTGACCGTCATCGTGCCGCGGCACCCGGATCGCGGCCCGGCGGTGGCGGCCGAGGCGGCCGGGCATGCCGTGGCGCGCCGCGCCGCGGGGGAGATGCCGGGGCCGGGCACCGCCATCTATGTGGCGGACACGCTGGGCGAATTGGGCCTGTTCTACCGGCTGGCGCAGGTCTGCCTGGTCGGCGGCTCTCTGGTGCCGCATGGCGGGCAGAACCCGCTGGAGCCGGCGCGGCTCGGCTGCCCCATCCTGCTCGGCCCGCATACCTGGAATTTCGCCGAGCCTGTCGCCCGGCTGCTGGCCGCGGGCGGGGCGCGGCTGGTGGAGGGGCCGGATCCCGCGACGGCGCTGGCGGCTCTGGCCGGGGACGTGCTATCGGAACCCGGCTGTGGACGTGCCATGGCGCAAGCTGCCGCCGCGGCCATCGCACCGGCCGCCGAATTGCCGGGCCTGGTGGCGGATGCCTTGCTGCGATTGCTGCCCGGCACCGGGCCGGGCCAGCACCACACCTTCGCTGTCCCCGCGGGGCAGGAAGATCTGGCGCAGCGTTGTTGACCGGGCGACCCGGGGCCGGGGACATCCCCGTGCCGGGCCGATATGGGACAGTTGAGACGAGGATCGGTCGAGGCCTGATGCGTGCCCCCGAATTCTGGAGCGGCGACAGCGGGGGGTTGCTGCCCCTGCTGCTCTCCCCCATCGGCGCCCTCTATGGCGCGGCCACGGCCCGGCGCATGGCGCGGCCGGGCTGGCAGGCGCCGGTGCCGGTGATCTGCTGCGGAAACGCCACCGCCGGCGGCGCCGGCAAGACCACGGTGGCGCTCGATCTCGGACGCCGGCTGGCCAATCGCGGCATCGCGGTGCATTTCCTGCTGCGCGGCTATGGCGGGCGGCTGAAGGGGCCGACGCGGGTCGATCCCGCCACGCATGACAGCCAAGCCGTGGGCGACGAGGCACTGCTGCTGGCGGCCGAGCGCCCCGCCTGGATCTCCGCCGACCGCGCGGCCGGCGCCCGGGCCGCGCTGGCGGCGGGGGCGCAGGCCATCGTCATGGATGACGGGCTGCAGAACCCGACCCTGGCGAAGGATCTCTCGCTGCTGATCATCGACGGCACCTATGGCTTCGGCAATGGCCGCATCATCCCGGCCGGGCCGCTGCGCGAGCCCGTCACCGCCGCCGCCGCCCGCTGCCGCGCCGCAGTGCTGATCGGCAAGGACGAGACGGGCGCACTGGCGCAACTGCCGCCGGACAAGCGGGTACTGCGCGCAAGGCTGCGGCCGGGACCGGAGGCGGAATTGCTCGCCGGCCAGCCGGTCTATGCCTTCTGTGGCATCGCCAACCCGCGCAAATTCTTCGCCACCCTGCAGGAGGCCGGGGCGGTGCTGGCCGGACGCACGGCCTTCGCCGACCACTACCCCTATGACGAAGGCGACATGCGCGAGGTGCTCGCCCAGGCCGAGGCGCTACGCGCCATCCCGGTGACCACGCGCAAGGATTTCGTCCGCATCCCGCCGGCCTTCCGCAGCCGCGTCACGGTCGTGACCGTGCAGCTGGAATGGGAGGACACGGCGGCGATCGAGGCGCTGCTCGACCCTCTCGCGCAGCGGGTGCCGGTGCCGGCCTGACGCCTTGAGACGCCTCTCCTTCCTGCTGGAGGAAGCCGTAGCACGGTTGATGCTGGCGCTCTGCCGCCGGCTTGGGCCGGTGGCGTCCTCCAATCTCGGCGGCTTCCTGGCGCGGAACATCGGCCCGCTGCTGCCGGTCTCGCGCGTCGCCCGGCACAACCTGGCGCGGATGCTGCCGGAACTGGACGCCGCGGCGCGGCGGCAGGTGGTGCGCGGCATGTGGGACAATCTCGGCCGGGTGGCGGCGGAATTGCCGCACCTGCCGGAGATGCGGTGGGAGATCGTGGGGGTGGAGCATCTGGCGCCGCTGCGGGAGCGAGGCGGCCCGGCCATCCTGGTTTCCGGCCATTTGGGGAATTGGGAAGTGCTGCCGCCGGCGCTGGCGACGCTCGGCATCCGCATGGGCAGCGTCTATCGCGCCGCCGGCAATGCGGCGGTGGACGCGCTGGTGAACCGGCTGCGGGCGGAGGCGGTGGAGGGACGCCCCCTGCCCCTCTTCCCCAAGGGCGCCGCGGGGGCGCGGGCGGCGCTGAAGCACCTGTCGCAGGGCGGGGTGCTGGGGATGCTGGCCGATCAGAAGATGAATGACGGCATCCCGGTGCCGCTGCTGGGGCATGAGGCGATGACCGCGCCGGCCCCGGCGCAGCTTGCGCTCCGCTTCCGCTGCCCGCTGATCCCCGGCCGGGTGGAGCGCCTCGGCCCCTGCCACTTCCGGCTGGTGGTGGAGCCGCCTTTGCCGCTGCCGGAGGGCGGGGACCGCCAGGCGGCGATCCAGGCGCTGACGCGGGCGATCAACGACCGGCTCTCCGCCTGGATCCGGGAGCGGCCGGCGGAGTGGCTATGGGCGCACCGGCGCTGGCCGGCGCAGGGGTAATGGCCGCTTCATAGCGGCAGGCCTGCCGAATGGCCGTTCCGGCCGGCAGGTGGTTGCAACCTCACCCAAAGGTTGCGGTGCAGGAAAGGCTATGTTTCTCTTTGGTGAATTCCCACCGCCCTGCACAACCAAAACCGTGGATCGTGATGCAGCAAACCAAGCGCTCCTCCTTGAGCCTGCATTGCGCTCAGGCGCCGGGACTGCGGCGCGGCTGCCAAGCTTGGTTGTGGTGGAAGCAATACGTTGCCACCTTGCGGGACCACCGTGGCGCCGCAGCGGTGCTATTTGCCGTCACTGCAACCGTTCTGCTGGGCATGGCCGGGCTCGCGACCGAGGGCGGCCTTTGGTACCTGACCCTGCGAAATGCCCAAACAGCGGCTGATGCCGCCGCGATCGCGGCCGCTTCTGCGTACCAGTACAGGGGGCGGGCTGCCGCAATGGCAGCTGCAACCGAGGTGGCGGAGCGAAATGGCTTCAGCCCCGGCATGGTCACGGTGAATAGCCCGCCCGCATCAGGATCGGCCGCGGGCAGCAGCTATGCCTTCGAGGTGCTGATCAGCAAGCCGGTCGATGTCGTCCTCAGCCGCATGTTCCTTGGCCGGGACAGCATGACGGTTTCTTCGCGTGCGGTAGCCATGCTGCATGGCCGGTCGAAGGCATGCGTGCTCGCCCTTGGCGGGACGGTGACGATCCAGAATTCCAGCTCCTTCAATGCTGCTGGCTGCGTCGTCGGTTCGAACAAGCCGGGCGTCTCGGTGAACATCCCCCAATCGAACTCCTCGGTCACTGCACAGGCGGTTGTCACGGTCGGCACTTGCACGGGCTGTAACAACAGCCGATGGCGCTTCTCCCAAGGCTACCAGGAGCATTCGCCGCCTCTGAGCAATCCGTATGACAAGTTGGATAGCAAGCCGCAGCCGACAATCAGCGGTGCCGGCTGCCTCAACTCCACGCCCCTGAACGCGCGCGGCCCCATTCAGCCGACCGGAACGCTGAAAGCCTATTGTGCCCCTGTCACCGTATCCAACACATCGAGCGTAACCTTTGCCCCAGGCACCTACGTTTTCCAGAATGCCTCCCTTACCATTGGCAGCATCTCCAGCTTCACCTGCAACGGCTGCACCTTCATCTTCACCGGATCAAATCCGGGCACGCTGAGCATAAGCAATACCTCGGCCGTGACAATCACTGCGCCGCCGACCAATAACGACGACTCAGATTACGACGGAATCATTTTCTACCGTGTTGCGGCCGGCGATACCGGCAGCAGCCAGAATCCGACGCTGAATCTGCAGAGCGTTTCTTCCTTCAATCTTGCAGGCGGGATCTACTTCCCGCAGGCATATGTGAAGATCGGAAATGTCAGCTCCACCGCCACAACGGGCTGCCTTGCCGTGGTCGGGGGCACGATAGAAATCGGCAGCCTGAGCAGCTACCAGTTTGATATCTCGGACTGCGGCAACTACCGAACTCCCGTTCCAACGACCCAAGTGGCGCGGCTGGTGGAGTAGCACCGTGCGCATGCACAAGCCTGCCTTCCGATGCGCGATCCATGGCAAGAGCGGCATCGCCGCATCCGAATTTGCCCTGATCGCGCCGGTGATGATCCTGATCTTCCTCAGCGCATGCGACCTGGGTGTTGCCATCTGGCGGACGATGCGGCTCGAAATGGCGGCGCGCACCGGGGCGCAATATGCATTCGCGAACCCGCAGGACAGCGCCGGCATCATCAGCAAGGTACGGGGCGACCTGACCGGCTGGACCGATATCACGGTCGCGCCGGCCACTATGATCTGCAAATGCGACGATGGGACATCCGCGGACTGCACCACCGGCACATGTACTGTCGGCGGCTCGACCTTCGCGCCGATCGCCTATGTGTCAGTCACAGTCACCCAACCCTTCCAGGGCATCTCGCCGCTGACCACCGCGCTGTTCCCGAGCTTGGCAACGCTGCGCGGCAATGTGGAAATCCGCCTGCATTAGCGAGGGCGTTTGCTTCGGCTCTGGGCCGGGACCTGCCATCCAGCCGAACGGCCGGTATCAGCTCTGTTCCGCCGGCAGCAACGGCTGCGGATCCACGGCCGTTGCGAACCAGTAAACCCCGAGATGCAGATGCGGCCCGGTGACACGCCCGGTGGCGCCGATGGCGCCGATGCACTGGCGCTGTGCCACCGTTTCGCCTTCCGCCACGTCCATGCGCGACAGATGGGCGTGCAGCGACTGCACGCCATGGCCGTGGTCCAGGATGACCGTGTTTCCTGTGAAATAGAGATCCGCCGCCAGCAGCACCCGCCCCGCCGCCATGGCGAGGACCGGCGTGCCGGTGGGCGCGGCGATGTCGAGGCCGAGATGCGGCGCGCGCGGCTGCCCGTTCAGGATGCGCTGGCTGCCGAAGACGCCGCTGATGCGGCCACGCGCCGGCCAGAGGAAGCCGCCGGCGAAGAAGCTCTCCGGGTTGTCCACCCGGCGCAGCGCGGCGATGCGCTCGCGCTCGCGCCGGATGCGGTCCAGCACCTCCGGCGGCGGCGTGACCATGGCGCTGGGCAGGCCCTCGATCCGCTGCACCTTCCAGTCCCGGCGGGCGACGGAGAGATGGCGGCGCTCCGTCCGGCCGTGGGGCGGGGTAATGGTCAGCACCGCCTCCGGCCCATGGTCGCGGCCGAAGCCGAGGGCGAAAGCCCCATCCGGGCCGACCCGCACCGGGCGGCCGTCCAGCGCCAGGCGTGTGCCCGGCGCGGCACGGCC
>CALGVL010000159.1 GCA_937930165.1 uncultured Acetobacteraceae bacterium | reverse complement strand
CGCCCTTCCCCGCCTTGCCGGTCGGCCGCCGACGCGGCTTGATGCGGGCCGGTCAGCGGAGCGGAACCCATGCGCGTCAGCATCGTGCAGATGAACCAGGGCAGCGACAAATCGGCCAATCTCGACCAGGCGCGCCGCCTGGTGGAGGCGGCGGTCGAGGCCGACCGCCCCGCCCTGGTCACGCTGCCGGAAACCTGGACCAATCTCGGCGGGGGGCGGGATGCACGCCGGGCCGCGGCGGAGGTGCTACCGCCCAAGGGCTGCGGCGAGCCCGGCGGACCGGCCTATGAGTTGCTGCGCAACCTGGCGCGGCGGCACCGCATCTTCGTCCATGGCGGCAGCATCATCGAGGATGGCGGGGAAAAGCTGTTCAACACCAGCCTGGTCTTCGACCCGGAAGGCCGGGAAATCGCCCGCTACCGCAAGATCCACCTGTTCGACATCACCGGCCCCGACGGCACCGGCTACCGCGAGAGCGCGCTCTACGGCGCCGGGGAGGAGCTGGTGACCTTCCAGGCCGGCGGCATCACCTTCGGCTGCACCATCTGCTACGATGTCCGCTTCCCCGAGCAGTATGTGGCGCTGCGGCGGATGGGGGCGGAGGCGATCCTCGTCCCCTCCAATTTCACCCTCCAGACCGGCAAGGACCATTGGGAGGTGCTGCTGCGGGCGCGGGCGATCGAGACGCAGTGCTGGATCCTCGCCGCTGCCTCCTGGGGCCAGTATGAGGAGCGGGGCGCGACGCGCTCCGTCTATGGCCATTCGCTGGTCGCCGATCCCTGGGGGCATGTGGTGGCGAAGGTCTCGGACGGAATCGGCTGGGCCACGGCGCGGATCGACCCGGCAGTAACGGCGCGCGTTCGGCGCGACATGCCCGTGCTGGAGCACCGCGACATGCGGCGCATCGCGCTGTGAAGGGCGTGACCGACAGCCCGCCGCCCGCCAGCTTCCCCGTCCCGGTCAAGGCACGGCCGGAGGATTTCGCCGGCCGCATCAGCTTCGTCGCCGCGCCGACCGAGGTGGCGGCGGCGGCACGCGCCCGGCTGGTCGCCCGCTATGGGGAGGCGCCCCCGGAAAAGGCCGCCGTCATCGTGGCCTTGGGCGGCGATGGCTGCATGCTGGAGACGCAGCACCGGCTGCTCGGCCGCAACATCCCGGTCTATGGCATGAATTGCGGCAGCGTCGGCTTCCTGATGAACGACTACCGGGAGGACGGCCTGTTGCAGCGGCTGGCCGAGGCCCAGGCCGCAGTGCTGCATCCCCTGCGCATGCGCACCACCGATGCCGCCGGCGCGCAGGCCGAGGCGCTGGCGATCAACGAGGTCTCGCTGCTGCGGGAGACGCGCCAGGCGGCCAAGATCCGCATCCTGGTGGATGGGAAGGTCCGGCTGCCGGAGCTGATCTGCGACGGCATCCTGGTTTCCACCCCGGCCGGCAGCACGGCCTACAACCTTTCGGCGCATGGGCCAATCGTGCCGCTCGGCGCCAATCTGCTGCCGCTGACGCCGATCTCCGCCTTCCGGCCGCGGCGCTGGCGCGGCGCCCTGCTGCCCTCCGACGCCGAGGTGGTCTTCGAGATCCTGGAAGCGGAGAAGCGCCCCGTCGCCGCGGTGGCGGACTATACCGAGGTGCGCGACATTCGCCGTGTCGAGGTGCGGGAGGACCGCAGCGTCACCCTGACCCTGCTTTTCGACCCCGATCACGGCCTGTCCGAGCGGATCATCGCGGAGCAGTTCACGGTGTGAGCACGCCGCGCGAGGCGGCCCCACGAGGCGATGCCCGGCTGATCTGGTGCATCGCCCTGGGGCAGATGATCGGCTGGGGCACGCTGTTGTCGGTGTTCCCCCTGTTCCTGGCGCCGATGGAGGCGGAGCTCGGCTGGTCGCGGGCGGAGATCAATGCCGGGCTCACCCTCGGCCTGCTGGTTTCCGGCCTGGCGGCCGTGCCGGTCGGGCAGATGGTGGACCGGCATGGCGGGCGGTGGATGCTGACGCTCGGCGCCTGGGCCGGGGCGGCGCTGCTCGCGGCCTGGGCGGCTGTGGGGTCGCTGGCCTGGTTCTGGGCACTGTGGCTCGGCATGGGGCTGGCGCAGGCGGCGGCGCTCTGGGGGCCCGCGATGGCGGTGGTGGTGGCGACGGCGCGGGAGCCGGTGCGGGCCATCGCCGGCATCACCTTCATCACCGGCTTCACCGGCACCGTCTTCGTCCCGCTCGGCGCCCTGCTGATCGAGGAGTTCGGCTGGCGCGGCGCGCTGCTGGCCCTGGCGGCGATGCAGGTGCTGCCTGGCCTGGTGACCCTGTGGCTGCTGCCGCCCGACGGAGCGCGGCATGGCGCGGCGGCCTCGGCCGGCTTCAGCCTGCGGCAGGCGGTTCGGCAGCGCGCCTTCCTGGCGCTGGCAGCCTGTTTCGGGGCGCATGCCTTCATCGCCACCGGCCTCAGCGCGCATGCGATCCCGCTGCTGCGGGAGCGAGGGCTGCCGGAGGCCTCCGTGCTGCTGATCGTCGCGCTGCATGGTCCCTTCCAGGTGGCAGCACGGGCAGTGCTCTATGCGCTGGGCGGAAGGGTGACGATGCGAGGCGTCGGCAGGCTGGCGACCCTGCTGGCGCCGCTGGGAATGCTGGTGCTGGCGCTGGCGCCGTCGGAACTCGCCTGGCTGGTCCTCTACGCCTTGGCCTGGGCAGTGGCGGATGGGCTGATGACTATTGTGCGTTCGGCGGGGGTGGCGGAGATCCTGGGCCGGCAGGGCTATGGCGCCATCACCGGCGCGCTGAGCATGGCGACGGTGCTGCCCCGCACTGCGGCGCCGGTCCTGCTGGCACTGCTATGGGAGGGGGCGGGCGGCTACGGCCCGGTGCCCTGGCTACTGGCCGGCCTCGGCCTGCTGGGGGCGGCCACCTTCGCGGTGGCCGCCAGGACGCGGTGAGGCGCTGCGGGAACCGGCCAGATCACCGGATGCGCGCATCCCCTGAGATATTGGCGCCCACGGCACCACCGACATAAGGGCCGCTGGCGCCTTGCCCTGAATGCTCGGCGCAGGCGGCGAGGCCGAGCAACAGCAGCGCGGTAAGGAGATGGCGCATGCCGGTCAGGCCCCGTCGTTCAGGTGGCAGGCGCTGCGATGGCCGGGCGCGATCTCCCGCAGTGCTGGGCGCTCCGTCCGGCAGCGCTCCATGGCGAAGGGGCAGCGGGGGTGGAAGTGGCAGCCGCTGGGCGGGTTCAGCGGCGAGGGGATCTCGCCCTGTATCCCGGCGAAGGCGCGCTTGCGCGCCTCGATCCGTGGCACCTCGGCCAGCAGCGCCTTGGTATAGGGATGGTTGGGGTGCTTGAAGACCTCCTCGGCCGGCGCCTCCTCGACCACCCGGCCGAGATACATGATGACGACGCGGTCGCTCAGATGCTCCACCACGCCGAGGTCGTGGCTGATGAAGAGATAGGTGAGGTCCAGCTCCCGCCGCAGCGTCATGAACAGATTCAGGATCTGCGCCTGGATGGAGACGTCGAGCGCCGCCACCGCCTCGTCGCAGACCAGGAAGTCCGGCTTCACCGCCAGGGCACGGGCGATGCCTATGCGCTGCCGCTGGCCGCCGGAGAATTGGTGCGGATAGCGCCGCCGCAGCGAGGGATCGAGCCCGGCGCGGCGCAATTGCTCCTCGACATAAGGGCCGAGATCGCTGCGGCGGACCAGGCCGTGGACCAGCGGCGCTTCCCCCACGATCTCCGTCACCTTCAGCCGCGGGTTCAGCGAGGCATAGGGGTCCTGGAAGATCATCTGGGTGCGGAGCTTGGCCTCCCGCGCCTCCGCGCCGGTAAGGCTGCGCAGATCCTTGCCGCGCCAGAGAATGCTGCCGGCGGTCGGCGGCATGATGCCGGCGACCATGCGGCCGAGGGTGGACTTGCCGCAGCCGGATTCGCCGACCAGCCCCACCACCTCGCCCTTGCGGATCGAGAGGTCCACGCCGTCCACGGCATGCACCACATCCTCCCGCACCGGGACGCCAAGGCGCTTCGCCAGCTTCGCCGCGAAGTCGAGCTGCCGGGAGAAGCGCTTGGAGACGCCGCGCAGCTCGATGATCGGGGTGGCGGCGTCGGGGGGCGCGGCGGGGCGCGCCTCGGTCAGGGCCTCGCTCATGCCGCCACGGCCTCCTCGAGATGCGGGTGGATGCAGCGGGCGGACTGGGCAGTTCGGTATTCGGCCATGGGTGGCGGCTCGGCGCAATTTGGCTCAGCGCGTGGGCAGCGGGAGCGGAAGGCGCAGCCGGAGGGCAGGTTGAGCAGCGAAGGCGTCATGCCAGGGATCTGCCGCAGCGGCTGGCCCCGATGGTTGCGGCTGGGCACGCTGCCGATCAGCCCGACGGTATAGGGATGCAGCGGCGCGTCCAGCACCTGGCCGACCGGCCCCTCCTCCACCACCTTGCCCGCATACATCACCGCGATGTCGTCGGCGAGGCCGGCGACCACGGAGAGGTCATGCGTGATCCAGATGAGCGAGGTGCCGAAATTGCTGCACAGCTTCTGCGCCTCGGCCAGGATCTGGCCCTGGATGGTGACGTCCAGCGCAGTGGTCGGCTCATCCGCGATGATGAGGTCCGGCTTGTGCAGCAAGGCGATGGCGATAGCGACGCGCTGGCGCATGCCGCCAGAGAATTGATGCGGATAGGCCTTCAGCCGCTCCTCCGGGCTGGGGATGCCGACCTGGCCCAGCGCGTCGCGGGCGCGCTGCCGCGCTTCCTCCCGGCTGACCTTCGCATGGGCCAGGACCGTCTCGATCATCTGGGTGTCGATGCGCAGGACCGGATTGAGGGTCGTCATCGGGTCCTGGAAGATCATGG
>CALGVL010000158.1 GCA_937930165.1 uncultured Acetobacteraceae bacterium | reverse complement strand
GGCGGCCTGGGCCGCCGGCAACCTGGCCCTTCACTGGCGCCGCATCTCCCGCGGCTTCATCCGGGTGGATGCGGATGAGCTGACCTACCCCGCCCATGTCATCCTGCGCTTCCGGCTGGAGCGGGCGCTGATCGGCGGCGATCTCCGGGTGGAAGACCTGCCCGGTGCCTGGAACGATGGTTTCCATGCCCTGCTCGGCCTCACCCCGCCGGATGATGCCCACGGCTGCCTGCAGGACATCCACTGGCATGACGGCGCCTTCGGCTACTTCCCCAGCTACACCCTCGGCGCCATGGCCGCCGCGCAACTGATGCGCGCCGCCCGCCGCGACATCCCCGCATTGGACGAGGAGATGGGGCGGGGCGAGTTGCTGGCCCTGGTCGCCTGGTTGCGGGAGCGGGTGCACAGTCAGGGGGCGCGGCTCGGCTTTCAGGACCTGTTACGCCAAGCCACCGGCAAGCCGCTGGATCCGCAGGATTTCCTGGATCACTTGCGGGCGCGCTATCTGGCCTGACGCTCGGCCGGCGAGAAAAGCGTCGCTGCCGCTGCCAAAGCGGCGGATTTTTCCCGGCGAAGCGCGTGTCAGATCGAAATTGACGGTCCCAAGCCGCGCCGCCTGCCAGTAAAAGGGTTTCTGCCGCATCACATACCCCTGCTGGCGACGCTGGTTTCCGCGTTGACGGCTGCGCTGCTGCTCGGAGTGGCGGCACGGAAGCTGCACCTGCCGCCGCTGGTGGGCTACCTGCTGGCCGGGATGCTGATCGGGCCGCATACGCCGGGCATCAATGGCGACCTTGCCGTGGCGCGGGAACTCTCCGAGATCGGCATCATCCTCCTGATGTTCGGCGTTGGCCTGCATTTCTCGCCGCAGGAACTGGCGGAGGCGCGCGGCATCGCGGTGCGGGGGCGCTGGGGGTCGGAAGGCGGCGGAGCAGACCCTGCCGCTGTGCGATGCCTTCACGGTGCTGTTCTTCGTTTCGATCGGGATGCTGTTCGATCCCGGGATCCTGCTGCGGCAACCCTTCGCGGTGGTGGCGAGCGTGCTGGTGGTGGTGCTCGGCAAGTCCGTCACGGCCTGGGCCATCGCGCGGGCGCGCGGGCTGAGCAGCCGGCAGGCGCTGGGCCTGGCCGTCCTGCTGGCGCAGATCGGCGAGTTCTCCTTCATCCTGGCCGGGATTGGGGTGGCGGAAGGGGTGCTGCCGCCGGCCGGGCGGGATCTGGTGCTGGCGACGGCGCTGCTGACCATCGCGCTGAACCCGGTGGTGTTCCGGCTGGCAGACCAGATCGCCATGCAGTTGCAGCAGCCCGCCATGGGCCCGCCGGGAGGGCACGAGCCCGGCGAGATTACGGCGCCGGCGTCCAGCTCTGTTTCAGGCAGCGCAAGGTGAAGCTGGTGCGCGTGTGGCGCACGCCGGGCAGCCGGTAGAGCTTCTCGCGTAACAGCCTTTCATACCCCGCTGTGCCAGCCACCGCGGCCTTGATCACGTAATCGTATTCGCCGGTGACCAGCCAGGCCTCGATGATCTCCGGCATCTCGGTCACGGCCTGCTCGAAGCGGCGCAGGCTGTCCTCGTCATGCCGCTCCATCATCACCTCGATGATGACGGTGTCGGGCAGGCCGAGCTTCGCTTGGTCCAGGATAGCGACGTAGCCGCGGATCACCCCGGCCTGCTCCAGCCGACGCACGCGGGTCCAGCAGGGCGAGGGGGAGAGCCCCACCTCCTCCGCCAGCTCGGCATTGGTCAGTCGGGCCCGGTCGTGCAGGGCGCGCAGGATGCGGCGGTCGGTTGCGTCCATTTCGGCCTCCCGGCCGAAGATTCTTCCGTTCCTTCGGCAGCGCACAACAGAATTTGGAAGCAAATCTTGCCCTTTCCCCGGCATCCTGCCGACACTAGGTAAGGAGGCCGAGGAGACGACCATGGGCAATATCCGGCGGCCGGACCTGACGCTCGAGGATCGCTGGGAAGCGGCGGGGGAGGTCACTCTGCTCACCGGCGTCCAGGCCCTGGTGCGAGTGCCGTTGCTGCGCCGCCAGATGGACGCCGCGAAGGGCTGGAACACCGCCGGCTATATCAGCGGCTATCGCGGCTCCCCCCTCGGCACCTATGACAAGGAGCTGGCGAAGCAGGCGAAGCGGCTGGCCGAGGCCAATATCGTTTTCAATCCTGGCCTGAACGAGGATCTGGCCGCCACCGCCGTCTGGGGCAGCCAGCAGATCGGCCTCTATCCCGGTGCGAAGTATGACGGCGTCTTCGGCATCTGGTACGGCAAGGGACCGGGAGTGGACCGCAGCGGCGACGTGCTGCGCCACGCCAACAGCGCCGGCACCGCGCCGAAGGGCGGCGTGCTGGCGCTTGCCGGCGACGATCCTTCCGCGAAATCCTCCACCGTCACCAACGGCTCCGAATTCGCCTTCATGGATGCCGAGATCCCGATGCTGGATCCGGCCGGGGTGGCGGAGGTGCTGGAATACGGGCTGAAGGGGATCGCGCTTTCCCGCTATTCCGGCCTCTGGATCGGCATGAAATGCGTGGCGGAGACGATGGACGGCGCCGCGACCATTCGCATCGATCCCGCCGCCTATGCCACGGTGGAGCCGGACGGCTTCGTCATGCCGCCCGATGGCGTGCATATCCGCGCCAATGACATGCCGCTGCCGCAGGAGGCGCGGCTGCGCCAGGTGAAGCTGCCGGCGGCCCTCGCCTTCGCCCGCGCCAATGGCTTCAACCGGGTGGTGCTGGACAGCCCGGTGGCGCGCTTCGGCATCGCCGCGCGCGGCAAGGCCTATGCGACGCTGCGCCAAGCCCTGCGCGATGCCGGGATCACGGAGGAAATGGCGCGGATGCTCGGCCTGCGGCTCTGGAAGGTCGGGCTCGCCTGGCCGCTGGATGCCGAGGCGGCGCGCGAATTCGCCCGTGGCCTGGAGGAGGTGCTGGTGGTCGAGGACCGCCGCGCCCTGCTGGAGCCGCAATTGCGCGATGCGCTCTACCACCTTGCCGAACGCCCGCGCGTGGTGGGCAAGCGGGACGAGCAGGGGCGGCCGCTGCTCTCCGAGCTGACGGAACTCGACGCGGCGCAGGTGCTGCGCGCCCTGGCCGCGCGCCTGCCGGAGCCCTTCCACACCGACCGCCTGCGCGCCCGCCTTGCGGAACTGGATGCGCTGGCCGCCCAGGCGGCGCCGCCGCTGCATGAGCGCGCGCCCTATTTCTGCCCGGGCTGCCCGCACAACACCTCGACCCGAGTGCCGGAGGGAAGCCATGCCCTGGCCGGCATCGGCTGCCACTACCTCGCCCGCTTCATGGGGCGTGGCACCGAGCTCTTCACACAGATGGGCGGCGAGGGCACGCCCTGGCTCGGCCAGATGCATTTCGTCCAGGAGAAGCATGTCTTCGCCAATATGGGCGACGGCACCTATGCCCATTCGGGCAGCCTGGCGATCCGCGCCGCCATGGCCGCCAAGGCCAACATCACCTTCAAGATCCTGGTGAACAGCGCTGTCGCCATGACTGGCGGCCAGACGCCCGAGGGCGAGATGACGGTGCCGCATATCGCGGCCCAGCTCGTCGGCGAGGGGGTGCAGCGCATCGTCGTCGTTTCCGACGATCCGGACCGGCACCGCCATTCCCCGATGATGCCGAAGGGGATCGCCTTCCATCACCGCTCGGAGCTGGACGCGGTGCAGCGGGAGCTGCGCGAGACGCCGGGTGTGAGCGTGCTGATCTACGACCAGGAATGCGCCACGGAGCGCCGCCGCAAGCGCAAGCGCAACCTGGCGCCGCAGGCAACGAAGCGCGCCGTCATCAACCCGCGCGTCTGCGAGGATTGCGGCGACTGCTCCCGCGCCTCCAACTGCCTGGCGGTGGAGCCGCTGGAGACGGAATTCGGCCGCAAGCGCCGCATCGACCAGAGCGCCTGCAACCAGGACTTCTCCTGCGTCGAGGGCTTCTGCCCCTCCTTCGTCACTCTGGTCGGCGCCGAGCCGGCGAAGCCGGCGGTGAAGCCCGCCTTCGCCGGGACGCTGCCCGATCCGGTGCTGCCGGAGCCGCGCGAGGGCGAGTCCGCCTGGAACATCCTGCTGGCCGGCATTGGCGGGCAGGGGGTGACGGCGCTCTCGGCCATCCTCGGCATGGCGGCGCATCTGGAGGGGAGGCCGGTGCGCTCGGTGGACATGCTCGGCCTAGCGCAAAAGGGGGGCGGCGTCTATGTGCAGCTCCGCATCGGCCGGGTCGGCGCGCCGGCGGATGAGATCGCCGGGCCGCGCATCAATGCCGGCTCCGCTGATCTGCTGGTCTCCGCCGATATGGTGGTGGCGCATGGGCGCACCGCACGGCCGCTGCTCGGGCCGCATCGGACGGTCGCGGTGCTGAATGCCGATCTGGCGCCCACCGCGCAATTCGTGCTGGACACCGGCACACGCTACGACCGCGGCGGCATGCTGGATTCGATCCGCGCCGCCTGCCGGGAGGTGGTGGCGCTGCCTGCCGCAGCACAGGTGGCGGAGGCGCTGGGCGACCTGATCCACCTGAATGTCTGGCTGCTTGGCGTCGCCTATCAGCGCGGCCTGGTGCCGGTGAGCGCCGAGGCGATCAACCGCGCGCTGGAGCTGAACGGCACCCAGGTCGAGCGCAACAAGGCCGCCTTCGCCGCCGGCCGCGCTGCGGCGCTGGAGGAACCGAAGCCGGTGCCCGAGGCGGAGACGCTGGACGCGCTGATCGCACGGCGCGTCGCCGACCTGACCGCCTACCAGAACGCCCGCTATGCCCGGGATTACGAGGCTTTCGTCAACCGCGTGCGCCTCATGGAAAAGACCATGCTGGCGGGTGAGGAGCGCCTGACCCGCACCGTCGCCATCCAGTTGCACAGGCTGATGGCCTATAAGGACGAGTACGAGGTGGCGCGGCTGCACAGCTTGCCGGAATGGCGGGCACAGCTTGAGCACGGCTTCACCGGCACGCAGCGGGTGGAACTGCATCTGGCGCCGCCGCTGCTGGCGAAGCGCGATCCGCGCACCGGCCTGCCGCGCAAGATGAGTTTCGGCCCCTGGATGCTGAAGGCCATGGGCCTGCTGCGGCACGGCAAGATCCTGCGCGGCACGGCGCTGGACCCCTTCGGCCGCACCGAGGAGCGCCGCACCGAGCGCGCCCTGCCTGCCGAGTACCGTGCCGGGATCGAGCGCCTGCTGCGCCGCCTGACGCCCGAAACCCATGCGCGGATCTGCGAATGGGCCGAGGCAGCGGCCGGCATCAAGGGCTTCGGCCATATCAAGTCGCGCAACCTGGCGGCGGCGCGGCAGCGGATGGCGGAGATCGAGGCGGAGCTGGAGGCGACATCCGGCCAGGCGGCTGAGAGGGTGGCAGTGGCGGCCGAATAGGCCGCCCGCTTGCGGTCACTGCCTGGCGGAGGCTTCGCCCTGGACGAACCCGGCCCTGCTGCCCGATAGGTGGGGCGGGAGGACCACGCCATGCCCCTCGACCAACCACCTTCCGCCTTCGACCTGCCCGAGGCGACGCACGAGCTGCGTGAGACCGCCCTGGCCTTCGCGCAGGAGGTCCTCGCCCCGAAGGCCCTGGAATGGGACCAGGCACGGCATTTTCCGGTGGAGGAGATGCGGCAGGCCGCGGCGCTGGGGATGGCGGCGCTCTATGTGCGGGAGGAATCGGGCGGCGCCGGCCTGACCCGGCGGGACGCGGCGGTGGTGTTCGAGGCGCTGGCGATGGGCTGCCCCACCATCTCCGCCTTCCTCTCCATCCACAACATGGTTGCCTGGATGATCGACCGCTTTGGCAATGATGCCCAGCGCGCCCGCTGGCTGCCGGAGCTGGTTTCGATGCGCCTCGTTGCCAGCTACTGCCTGACCGAACCGGGATCGGGCAGCGATGCCGCCGCCTTGCGCACCAGGGCGCGGCGGGAGGGCGACCACTATATCCTGGACGGAGCCAAGCAGTTCATCTCCGGCGCCGGGGCGTCCGATCTCTATCTCACCATGGTCCGCACCGGAGGAGAGGGGGCCGGCGGCGTCTCCGCCCTGCTGGTGCCGAAGGAGACGCCGGGCCTTTCCTTCGGCGCCAATGAGAAGAAGATGGGCTGGAACGCCCAGCCCACCCGGCAGGTGATCTTCGAGGGTGCGCGAGTCCCGGCCGAGGCGCTGCTGGGCGAGGAAGGGCAGGGCTTCCGCTTCGCCATGGCCGGGCTGGATGGGGGGCGGCTGAACATCGCTGCCTGCTCGCTGGGCGGGGCGCAGGCGGCGCTGGACAAGGCGCTGGCCTATGTCCAGGAGCGGCAGGCCTTCGGCAAGGCGATCGCGGATTTCCAGAACACCCAGTTCCGCCTGGCCGACATGCAGACGGAGCTGGAGGCGGCGCGCAGCCTGCTCTGGCGCGCCTGCGCCAAGCTGGATGCGAAGGCGCCAGACGCTACCAGCTTCTGTGCGATGGCCAAGCGCTTCGTCACCGACACGGCCTTCAAGGTGGCCGATGACGCCCTGCAATTGCTCGGCGGCTACGGCTATCTGGCGGAATACGGCATCGAGAAGATCGTCCGTGACCTGCGCGTGCATCGCATCCTGGAAGGCACGAATGAGATCATGCGCCTGATCGTCGCGCGGCAGATGCTCGGCCGGCGCTGACGCAGGGGGAGGGGGCAGGATGATTCTCTACGGCTACTACCGGTCCTCGGCGGCCTATCGGGTGCGGATCGCGCTGAACCTGAAGGGCATCGCGGCCGAGCAGCGCTTCTGCCATCTCCGTAAGGGCGAGCAGCGGGATCCGGACTACCTGCGCCTGAACCCTCAGGGACTGGTGCCGGCGCTGGAGCTGGATGGCGGCGCGCTGCTGACGCAATCCCTGGCAATCTGCGAATACCTGGAGGAAATTCATCCGGAGCCGCCGCTGCTGCCGAAGGATCCGGTGCTGCGCGGGAAGGTGCGCGCCTTCGCCCAGGCCATCGCCTGCGACATCCATCCCGTGCAGAACCTGAAGGTGCTGAACCGGCTGAAATCGCTCGGGCTCAGCCAGGACCAGGCGAATGCCTGGGCGCGCGACACCATCGCCGAGGGACTGGCCGCCTGCGAGGCACTGGCGGCGCATGGCCCGGGCGGCCCTTTCTGCTTCGGCGACCAGCCGGGCCTGGCCGATCTCTGCCTGGTGCCGCAGCTCTACAATGCGCGGCGCTTCGGCGTGGATCTGGGCGGCCTGCCGCGGCTGCTGGCGGCGGAGGCGGCCTGCCAGGCCCTGCCCGCCTTCCAGGACGCTGCGCCGGAGAGGCAGCCCGACGCGGAATGAGGGCTTGCGCCAGCGGCAACCGACGCCCATGCTGAAGGCGGAATGACAGCGCGCCCTGCCGTCCTGATCCTGTTCGCCGCCCTGGCCCTGCCGTTGCCGGCTGCGGCGCAGACCCGCACCCTCGTGGTGCCGGATGGCGCGGGGGTTGTGGTCCCGCCGCGGGGGCAGGCGCAGGCTATGCCATCCACCGCGCAGCCGGCGCGCCGCCGTGCCGGCGATGCCGTCCCGCTGGCCCCGGATGCGGCCGAGCCTGGCCTATCGCCTCTGCTGACATTGGTGCCCCTGGCCCTGGGGGCGGTGCTGGCGACGACCCTGCCGGGCAGCGGCGGCGATGGCGGCAGCTCCGGCCCGGTGCGCACGCGCTGAGCCGGAACGGCCCGGCGGCGGTCACGCCCCAGCGGGGTCAGCCAGGGATGGTTGCGGGCGGATCGGCCCGCCCCTTCTCCTCCAGGGCAAAGAGCCGGAGCGCGCTGGCAAGCGGTTGCGCCGGATCGGTCCGGGCCGCGTCCAGCTCCGCCACCAGCCCGGCCAGGCTGCGGCCGCGGCGCCGTGCTGCCGCCTCCAGCACCGCCCAGAAGGCGGGCTCCAGTGCCACCGAGGTACGGTGCCCGGCCAATTGGAAGCTGCGCTTGCGCAGATAGGAAGCGGGCCGCGTGACCGTGGTGCTCATCCGCCCCCTTCCAGCGTCGCGCCGGGCTCCACCATCTGCTCTGGCCGGACCCAACGGTCGAAGTCCTCCGGGCTGACGAAGCCGAGTTGCTGCGCGGCCTCCTTCAACGTCAGGTTCTCCGCCAGCGCCTTCTTGCCGATCTGCACGGCCTTGTCGTAGCCGATGCGCGGGTTCAGCGCCGTCACCAGCATCAGCGACTTGGCCAGGTTCTCGGCGATCCGCTCCCGGTTCGGCTCCAGCTTCTCCACCATATTCGCGGCGAAGCTCTCTGAGGCATCGGCCAGCAGGGTCGCGGATTGCAGTACGGCCTGGATGATGACCGGCTTGAAGACGTTCAGCTCCAGATGGCCCTGCGTGCCGGCGATGGTGACGGTGACGTTGTTCCCCATCACCTGGGCGCAGACCATGGTCAGCGCCTCCGATTGGGTCGGGTTGGTCTTGCCCGGCATGATGCTGCTGGACAGCCCGTCGGCCGGGATGATGAGTTCCGAGAGGCCCGAGCGCGGCCCGCTGCCGAGCAGCCGGATGTCATTGCCGATCTTGTTCAGCGAGACGGCGATGGTGTTCATCGCCCCGGACAGTTCGACGAAGGCGTCATGCGCGCCCATGCCCTCGAACTTGTTCGGATTGGGCTGGAAGGCCAGGCCGGTGCGCTCCGCCACGATCTCGCAGAAGACCCGGTCGAAGTCGCGGTGGCGGTTGAGCCCGGTGCCGACCGCGGTGCCGCCCTGGGGCAGGAGCAGCAGGCGCGGCAGGCAGGCGCGCAGCCGCTCGATCCCAAGCTCCACCTGCCGCGCCCAGGCGGCGAATTCCTGGCCGAGCGTGACCGGGACCGCATCCATCAGATGCGTCCGGCCGACCTTCACGATGCCGGCCCATTCCTGGGAGCGCTTCCACAGCGCCGCATGCAGCCGGCCGAGGGCCGGGATCAGCCGCCCCTCCACCATCTCCACCGCGGCGATATGCATCATGGTGGGGAAATTGTCGTTGGAGGACTGGCCACGATTGACGTGGTCGTTCGGATGCACCGGCTTGCGGCTGCCGAGAGGCTGGCCGAGGATTTCGTTCGCCCGGTTGGCGATGACCTCATTGGCGTTCATGTTGGTCTGAGTGCCGCTGCCGGTCTGCCAGACGGGCAGGGGGAATTCGGTGTCGTGCTTGCCTTCCGCGATCTCCTGCGCCGCCTGCTTGATCGCGGCGGCAAGTTCGTCGGGTAGTTCGCCGAGGCACCGGTTGGCCTCGGCACAGGCCCATTTGTGCAGGCCGACAGCGCGGATCAGGGCCGGCGGGAAATGTTCGGAGCCGATGCGAAACAGCCGCCGGGCCCGCTCGGTCTGCGGACCCCAGTAGCGCTCGGCCGGGATGTCGATGGTACCGAGGCTGTCGGTCTCGGTCCGGGTCGCGCCGGCGGGGGTCGTGGCTGTCTCGGTGCGGGGGGTGGCTGTCGTCTCGCCCATGCCTGCTCTCCTCTCGCCCGCCGGGAGATGGGCGGGCGGTTCAGCCGGAATAAGAGGCGATCTCGATGAGGTTTCCCTCCGGGTCACGGCAGTAGACCGATTGCATCGGGCCGAGGGCGCCCTGCCGCGCCACGGGCCCCAATTCGACCGTCACCCCGCAACCCTGCAGATGTGTCACCACATCGGCCGCGGTGACGGCGACGATGAAGCAGAGATCCTGGGTGCCGGGCGTGCAGACCCTGGCGGCGATCCACTCCTCGGGGCTGGCGTCATGCGGGCGCAGGTTGAGCTTCTGCCCGCCGAATTTCAGCGCCGTGCGGGCAGGCTGGCCGAAATCCTCCCGCTCCATCCCCAGCACGCGCTGGTACCAGGAGGCCATGACCTCCAGATCGCGGCAGTTGATGACCAGATGGTCCAGGCGGTCGACGGAGAAGCGCATCAAGGGTTTCCCTTCGGCAGCCGGGCGGTCACCTCGATCTCGATGCGCATGGCCTCGGTCTGCAGTCCGGCATGGATCAGGGTGGAGGCGGGCCGTGCCTTGCCCAGATATTTCCGCACCACCGGCCAGCAGGGCTGCCAGTCCTCCCGCCGCGGCACGATGAACAGCACCCGCACCACATCGTCCAGGCTGGCACCGGCCTCGGCAAGCGCGGCGGCGATGTTGCGGAAGCACTGCTCCGCCTGCGCCACCACGTCGTCGGCGATGGTCATGCGGGCATAGTCATAGCCGGTGGTGCCGGAGACCCAGACATAGTCCCCGTCCACCACGGCGCGGCTGTAGCCGATCTCTTCCTCGAACCGGCTGCCGGAGGAGATATGGCGGCGGCTGCTCATCCGGCGCCTCAGCCCGGCGAGCAGACGAGCACCGCCACCGCGCCGTCCGGCCCGGGGGAGTGCAGCAGGACCACGCGGCGGATGGTGGCGACGCGGCCCTCGTCATCCGCCAGTTCCATTCCCGGCTGCGGGATCACCGGCAGCTCGACGATGCCCCTGTCCCTGGCCGGCTGGCCGATGCCCATGCCATCGGCGTCGAACCAGACGCGCACGCGGTACCCTGCCATGGCAGCCTCCCTGCGGCTTATTCAAGCCCTTCGTAGAAGTCGTTCCCCTTGTCGTCCACCACGATGAAGGCTGGGAAATCCTCGACCTCGATGCGCCAGACCGCTTCCATGCCGAGTTCCGGATATTCCAGTACCTCGACCTTCCGGATGCAGTCCTGCGCCAGCCGCGCCGCCGGGCCGCCGACGCTGCCCAGGTAGAAGCCGCCATACTTCTTGCAGGCCTCCCGCACCGCCTTGCTGCGGTTGCCCTTGGCCAGCATGACGAAGCTGCCGCCGGCCCGCTGGAAAGCCTCCACATAGCTGTCCATGCGCCCGGCCGTGGTTGGGCCGAAGCTGCCGGTGGCGAAGCCCTGCGGCGTCTTGGCCGGGCCGGCGTAATAGACCGGGTGGTTCTTGATGTAGTCCGGCAGCCCCTCGCCGCGGTCCAGCCGCTCCTGCAGCTTGGCATGGGCGATGTCGCGCGCCACGACCATGGTGCCGGTCAGGGAGACGCGGGTCTTCACCGGGTATTTGGACAGCGTCGCCCGGATCTGATCCATCGGCTGGTTCAGGTCGATCGTGACCACCTCGCCGCCCAGGATCTCATCCGTCGCTTCCGGCAGGTATTTCGCCGGGTCGTGCTCCAGCTCCTCCAGGAACACGCCTTCCGGGGTGATCTTTGCCTTGATCTGCCGGTCGGCGCTGCATGAGACGCCGATGCCGATGGGCAGGCTGGCGCCATGCCGCGGCAGGCGGATCACCCGCACGTCATGGCAGAAATACTTGCCGCCGAACTGCGCGCCG
>CALGVL010000157.1 GCA_937930165.1 uncultured Acetobacteraceae bacterium | reverse complement strand
GATGGCGAAGATGGTCAGCAGCGCCGGCACCAGGGCGATGTTCACGATGCGGAGCACGGTCTCCAGCCTCTCGATGTCCCGCCGGAGCTCAAGCTGCACCGTGCGCAGCTCCCGCCGGGTACGCAGGATTTCATCCCGCGCCTTGTCGATCTCCGCCCGCTGCTCGGGGGTGATGACGGTCTGCGCCTGGCCGCGCTCACCGGAAGCCGCGGCGCCGGACGCGCCCTGGCGCAGCTCGCGCAGGCGGCGCTCCGTCTCCTCCAGCCGTTGCTGCAATTGCCGCTCGGTCTGGCGGTACTGGGCATCGGCGTTGCGGCGGATGTCCTCCACCATCTCGAAGGGGCGCAGCGACTCACCACGGGAGCGGAGCGAGATCAGCGCATCGCTACCAGTCAGCGTGTCCACCAGATTCACCACCAGGGAGCCGTTGCCGCTGAAGGGCGTGGCCACCTGCTGGCCGAAGAAGTCCTGAATCCGGACCCAGAAGCGGTCCTCCAGGATGTCGGTGTCATTGACCACGACCACATTGGCGGGGCCGTCGCTGCGGGCGCGGTGGGCCGGGAAATCCGCCGGCCGGGTCTGTCCTTCCGGCGGAGCAGGGGGGCCGTCCGGGAAGGCGGAGGGAAGCTCGCCGCGAATTCGCGCCGCCAGCACGCGCCGTTGTCCGTCCGCACGGAAGTCGGCGAGCAGCCGGACCGGGTTCGGATCCTCCCGCACCAGCTTGGCATCCGCCACCATGGAGTCGGGGGAGGAGATGAGCAGCGGCACGAATTCCACCGAGGCGCCCTCGCGCTTCCGCAATTCGCCTGCCGAGGCGACGGTCACCTGGTCGAGCCGCGCCAGCGCAACCTCGGAGCGGTTCAGACTGTCACCCTGCAGGTTGTACCAGGCGGTGTAGTCCACCCCCTGCACGCGGTCCTGCGGATTGGCGCGCACGCGCCAGGCGCCGCGCAGGTCCAGCACCACCTTGTCCGAGGGCGCCTCGACCCCCCAGGCATTCAGCAGCCGGTCGAGCGAGGAGGCGGTGCTGGCCGGCGGTTGCCCGGTGAGGCTGGGCCGGCTGGCCTGGGCCTCCGAATGCGGATCGACCATCAGGAACAGCTTGCCGCCGCGCATGACGAATTGGTCGATGGCATATTGCGTCGCCTCCGGCAGGTTCTGCGGCTGGGCGACCAGCAGCACCTGGATGTCCGGATCGATCACCTGCGCATCCAGCCCCACATCCTTCACGGTGAAGAACTGCTGGAGCTGGGTCATCACCGTGGCCGGGCGGGCAAGCTGCGGCTGCCGCAGCATCATCGCCCGCGGGTCGCCGTTCAGCGGCAGCGGCGACATGACGCCGATCACCGGCCGGCGGGGATTCGAAAGCTCGAAGACCAGCCGGGTCAGGTCGTATTCCAGGAAGCGCTCGCGGTCCGGCTGGAGGAAGGCGATGATGCGCTCGTCATCCACCAGATTGGTCCCGGCCAGGCCGAAATAGACCTGCTCCCCGGACTGGTCGATTGGCACGCCCTGGAGGCCATAGGCGAGGGCACGGTCCTCCACCTCGCTGAACGGCTCCGGATCATGGATTTCCAGCCGGATCTTGCCATTGGAGAGGGCGACATACTCCGCCAGCATCTCCCGCACCCGGTCCGCATAGGCGCCGTAGAGCGGGATCTCGGAGCCGAGCCTGCGGGAGTAGAACAGACGCAGGGTGATCGGGTCGGTGAGGCCCGCCAGGACCTGCCGCGTGCCATCCGACAGGGTGTAGAGCTGCTGCTGCGTCAGGTCGATGCGCGCCCGCGACAGCAGGCGGTCGGCCAGCATGTTCACCCCAATCGCCAGCACCGCCGCGGCAAGCAGCCCGAGGGCCGAGGACCAGAGGCGCCGGCCGCCGCTGCGCGCCGGCGCGGGGCCACGGGTATTCGTGGTGTCGCGCATGCGCTCAGTCCGCCTTGCGATGATCGAGGATGACGGCGTTCACGAACAGGAAGAAAGCCATGAAGCTGCCGAAGAAGACGATGTCGCGCGCCGAGACGACGCCACGGGTGAAGCCGCCGAAGCGGTCGGAAACCGAAATGGCCCGGGCCATCTCCGCCAGCACCGGCATCCGGTCGCTGAGGAATTCCGTCACCACCGGGGTGCCGGCGACGGTGAAGACGAAGCAGATGGCAACGGCAAGGACGAAGGCGATCACCTGGTTCTTGGTCAGCGCCGAGACCGCCGCGCCAATTGCCAGGAAAGCGCCGGCCACCAGCAGGCAGCCGACATAGCCCGCCAGGATCACGCCGTTATCCGGATCGCCGAGATAGTTGACCGTCACCCAGATGGGAAAGGTCAGAACGAGCGCCAATCCCGCCACGATCCAGGCAGCCAGAAACTTCCCGATGACGGCCTGCCAGGGCATGATCGGAAGGGTCATGAGAAATTCGAGTGTTCCGACGCGTCTCTCCTCAGCCCAGAGGCGCATTGCGATCGCCGGGATGAGCACCAGAAACAGCCAAGGATGGAAGGAAAAGAAGGGCACCAGATTTGCCTGTCCGGCTTCGAAGAAATCGCCAACGAAAAAAGTCAACGCCTGGACGCCCCCTACGAATACCGCAAGAAAAACGGCCGCAAGGCTGTTGGCGAAATAGGCGAAGAATTCCCGTCGCGCGATGATCAGGACGTCTTTCACGGCGACACTGTTGCAGGTTCTGCGCGCGAGGCAGTGACCCGCCGGAAGACCTCTTCCAGGCTCCCGCCTTCGTTGCGCAATTCCAATAGTTCGATATCCGACCGCACCAGGATGGTGCCGATTTGCGCCAATGATGGCACAGTGCCTGCGCCGGCCGCCCGGATCAGCCAGGTTTCCTCATTTTCTTCCTCGACCATGCAAGACGCTTGGGCCTTTTCCCGAATGAGGGCAACGGCACGCAGCCCCTCCGATGCCCTTACCCGAATGTAGACGGCACCTCGTTCGGCGGCGCGGGCGTGAAGCTCGTGCGGTGTACCCTGGAGGACGATGCGCCCCTGATCGATGATAATTGCACGGTCGCAGACGGCATCCACCTCGTCGAGCAGATGGGTTGATATGATGATCCCCTTCTCGTCGCTGATGGAGCGTATCAGATTGCGCACCTGATGCTTCTGATTGGGGTCGAGCCCGTCGGTGGGCTCATCGAGAATCAGCACCTCCGGATCGACTAGAACCGCCTGGGCCAGAGCCACACGGCGCTTGAAGCCCTTGGAAAGAGTGTCAATCCGCCTCAGCATCACCGGTTGCAGTTCGAGGGCGTCAACGACAGTCTTTATTCTGCGCCGACGTGCTGCGCCTGACATGTGCCGGATCGAGGCAACAAAATCGAGCAGTGCAGCAGGTGTCATCTCGCCGTACAGAGGGCCGCCTTCGGGCACGTAGCCGATATGGCGCTTCGCCTCGCGCGGGTGGCTCCGTATGTCATATCCGCACACTTCCACCTCGCCAGACGTCGCGGGCATGAATCCCGTGATAATTTTCATTGTCGTGGTCTTGCCGGCGCCATTCGGCCCAAGCAATCCGAGCACTTCACCCTTCTTTACCGAGAAGCTCAGGTCATTGACCGCGCGGACGACACCGAACTGCTTGTGAAGCGACCTGACTTTGATCATTCAAGCCTTTAATT
>CALGVL010000156.1 GCA_937930165.1 uncultured Acetobacteraceae bacterium | reverse complement strand
CCGCCCCCGCCGGGCCCTTTGGCTTCCCGCCGGGGCGGGAGGTGGAGGCGAGCCTGCGCACCGCCCATGGCCGGGTCCGGCGGGTGAGCATCGTCGCCTCGCCCTGGGTGCCGGGGCCCGGCGGGGAGGCGGTTTGCCTGCTGACATTGCAGGACATCACCCCGCTGCGGACGGCACAGGCGCGGATCGAGCATCTGGCGGAACATGATCCGCTGACCGGCCTCGCCAACCGGATGCAGTTCCGCGGCGCGCTGGAAGCCCTGGTCCATGGACCGGATGGCGGCGGGCTGCTGCTGCTCGACCTCGACCGGTTCAAGTCGGTGAATGGCCGGCATGGCCTCGCGGTTGGCGATGTGCTGCTCTGCGCCGTGGCGGACCGGCTGCGCGCCGCGGTCCGGCCGGAGGACATGGTCTGCCGCCTGGCCGGCGACGAATTCGCCGTGCTTGCTTTCGCCGCGGCGGCGCCGGGGATGCAGGCCATGGCCGACCGGCTGCGCCAGGCCCTGGCCGCGCCGGTGCGCGTCGGCGGTATCGAATTGCCGGTCAGCGCCAGCATCGGCATCGCCTGCGCCCCGGAACACGCCAGGGATGCGGAGGGGCTGCTGCGAGCGGCCGAATTGGCGCTGCGGCAGGCCAAGCAGGGCGGCGGCGATGCCATCCTGCCCTTCCGGCCGGAATTGCGCCTGGCCGCTGAGCGGCAGGAGCGGCTGCGCGAGGCGCTGGCCGATGCGCTGCGGAAGGGCGAGTTCCGCCTCGCCTTCCAGCCGCAGCGGGAGATGCCGTCGCGCCGCCTCATGGGGGCGGAGGCGCTGCTGCGCTGGGAGAGCCGCCGCCTCGGACGCATCGTGCCGCCCTCCGAGCTTCTCCCCGCGGCGATGGAGGCAGGACTGCTGCCGGCTCTCGATGCCTGGGTGCTGGAGGCCGGGCTGGCGCAGTTCGCCGCCTGGGCCGGGTGGCAAGGGGCGCCGCCGATACTCGCGGTCAACATTTCAGGCCAGAGCCTGCGCAATCCCGGCTTCGCCGGCGCGGTGGCGCGCGCCCTGCTGCGGCACCGCATCGAGGCAAGGCGGCTGGAGATCGAGATCCCGGAGGACCTCGCCCTGCGCGATCTGCCGGAGATCGCTGCGACGCTGGAGGAACTCCGCACGCTCGGCGTCCGCCTGGCACTGGACGATTTCGGCGCCGGCCGGTCCAGTCTTCTGCATGTCGTGCGGCTGCCGGTGCAGCGGCTGAAGCTGGATCGCTCCATCGTCTCCGGCCTGCCGGGGGAGCCGAAGGACCATGCCGTGCTACATGCCACCATGGCGCTCGCCCGTGGCATGGGGATCGAGGTGATCGGCGAGGGCGTGGAAACCGAGGACCAGGCCCTCGCCCTGCGCCGGGCCGGCTGCACCATCCTGCAGGGGCACCTGACCGGACGGCCGGTGCCGGCGGAGGAACTGGCGTTTCCGCCGGCCTGGGCCTGACCCGCCGGACGCCGGCGCCGGCCGGTGGCGTGAGGCGGATGCAGGCCGCTACAGCGTCCGGTTCGCCCGCGCGAGCACCGCCTCGAACAGCACCTGGCAGCCGGCTTCGGCCTCCTCCGGCAGGATGCTCTCGGCCTCATTATGGGAGAGGCCGTCCTTGCAGGGGGTGAAGATCATCGCCGTCGGCACCTTGCGGGCGACATAGACGGCATCATGCCCGGCGCCGCTGACGATCTCCCGCGCCGGGAGGCCCAGCTTCGCCGCGGCCTGGCGGACCAGATCCACGCATTCGGCGTCAAAGGGCTGGTGTGGGAAGCGGAACAGCTCCGTCAGTTCCAGGGGCAGGCCGCAGTCGCGGGCGATGAAGCCGGCCTCGCGCGGGAATTGCGCGGCCAGGCGCTCGATCTCCGCGGTGTCGGGGTGGCGGAATTCGACGCTGAAGCGGACCTCGCCGGGGACCACGTTGCGGCTGTTGGGCAGCACCTGGAGGAAGCCGACCGTGCCGCGGCCGTCCTCGCCGCGAGCGCGCATCATGCGGTCCACCAGGTCGATGATGCGGGCGGCGCAGACCAGCGCGTCCTTGCGGGCGGAGGGCGGCGTGGTGCCAGCATGGCTGTCCTGCCCGATGATGCGCGCATCCCACCAGACCTGCGCCTGGGCGCCGGTGACGATGCCGATCTGCTTGCCCTCCTTCTCCAGGATCGGGCCCTGTTCGATGTGGAGTTCGAAATAGGCGTCGGCGGGGAAGGACTCGGCCTTGTGCGGGCCCTTGTAGCCGATCCGGTCCAGCGCCTCGCTGACCGTGACGCCATCCACATCCTTCAGGCCATAGGCCTTGTCCTGGGGATAGACGCCGGCCCAGACGCCGCTGCCCATCAGGGAGTGGCCGAAACGGCTGCCTTCCTCATCGGTCCAGTTCACCAGTTCCAGCGGCGCCTCGGTGGTGATGCCGAGGTCGTGCAGCGTGCGCATCACCTCCAGCCCGGCGAGGACGCCGAGTGCACCATCGAACTTCCCGCCGGAAGGCTGGCTGTCCAGATGGCTGCCGAAGAGCACCGGCTTGCGCGACGGGTCGCGCCCCTCGCGCCGGGCGAACATGTTGCCGATGGCGTCGACGCGGACGGTCAGGCCCAGCTCCTCGCACCATTGGCGGAAGCGGTCGCGGCCGCGCTGGTCCACCTCGGTCAGGGTGAGGCGGCGGACGCCGCCCTTGGGCGTGGCGCCGATCTCCGCCATGGACATCAGGCTATCCCAGAGGCGCTTGCCGTCGATCCGCTGGTTGGTGCCGCTCATCCCTCCGCCCTTCCATTCCTTCCCAGGATGCTGCCGGGTTACGCCGGAGGGGGCGGGTGGGGCAAGCCGCCGCCTGACCGGCCACGGTGAAACAGGCGGTGCCCTCCGGCCGGGTGAGGTGCCGCAGAAGGGCGGCGGCTCCGGCCGGGGCGCGGCATGCGAGCCATCCGCACAGGCGATGACCGGGGCGGCGAGGATGGCGGCGCGCAGCCCTCCGGCGGCGAGATGCCGGGGGCAGGGGCGTCTTGCCGCACCGCCAGGCCAATGCGCATGCGGCCAAGCTCGGCACGGCTGGTGCCGTCCACGAGGCCCTCGCGGGCCAGGAAGTTGGTCTGCGCGGCGCTGTTCGGCACGGGATCCACCGCCTCCCCGCCGCGCAGCCGGACGGCGACGGTGCCGGCAATCCGCGCCTTCCTGCATGGATCGTTCCTGCTGAGGGAACGATCAGTAGATCGGCCAGAGGCCCGGCGTGGCAAGCTCCAGCAGATGGCCGTCGGGGTCGCGGAAATAGATGCTGATGCTGCCGCGGGGCCAGTGGGTTCGGCCCTCGATCGGGATGCCGTGCGCCGTCAGATGCGCCTCCCAGCGCGGCAGCTCCGCAGCAGGGATGGACAGGGCGCAGTGGATCGGCCCGGCGCCGTCATGCGGCGGGATGGTGCCGCCGGGGAGGTGCGCCGTGTGCGTCGCCGCGCCGCGCCGGAAGATCAGCAGCGCGCTGCGGCCGCCGACCGGATAGGCGGTCAGGCGCTCGTCCCGGAACATGGGGGAGAGCCCGAGCACCCCTTCATAGAAGCCGCGGGCGCGCTGCATGTCGTCCACATAGAGCGCCGTCTCCAGCACGCCGGAGAGCGGTGGGGCGGGGGTCTGCTCGTCCATGGCGCGATCCTCTGTCCGGGTTCCGGGCGGCGCAAGCCACGCCCTGGCGATGGCCTGGCTGGCTGCCGATATGGGGGATGGAATGCGCCGCCGCGATGCCCTTGCCCTGCTGCTGGCTGCCCTCGCCACCTCGGCAGGCGCAGAGGGGCAGCGGCGTCCCGATCATGCCGAATGGCAGCGGCAGCTCGATGCCTGGCAAGCCCGGCAGCGGGAGAAGGAGGCGGCCGACCGCTTCTGGAACGGCCCGCGCGAGCAGCGGCGCAAGCTGAGCCGAGACCAGTTCGAACGCTGGGAATACCAGCACTGGCGGCGGCGGGGCTGGCGCAGCTATCCATACTGATCGCCCCCGCTTGCCGGCGCGGCCGGTCCTTGCGATTTTTGTCCCGATCGTGCACCGGAGGCGATTGTCTTGGCCCATGCTCTCGGCGCGCCCACCGCGCCTGCCCTGCTGCGTAATTCCGACCTCGATGCCGATGCGGTCCAGCAGGCGCGCATCGACCTGGCCGCCTGCTTCCGCATGGCGGCGCGACTCGGGCTTCAGGAGGGGATCTGCAACCACTTCTCCTTCATGGTGCCGGGGCGGGACGACCTGTTCCTGGTCAACCCCTATGGCTACGCTTTCGGGGAGGTCACCGCATCCCGCCTGCTGATCTGCGACTTCCACGGCAATGTGGTGGCGGGAGAGGGAGTGCCGGAGGCGACCGCCTTCTACATTCACGCGCGCGTCCACAAGAACGTGCCGCGGGCGCGGGCTTGCTTCCACACCCATATGCCGAACGCGACGGCGCTGGCCATGCTGGAGGGGCCACCCCTGGTCTGGGCCGGGCAGACCGCACTGAAATTCTACGGCCGCACCGTGGTGGACGAGGACTACAGCGGCCTTGCCCTGGACGAGGCGGAGGGGGACCGGATCGCCGCGAGCCTCGGCGACGCCGATGTGGTCTTCATGAAGCACCACGGCGTCATGGTGGTCGGGCCCAGCCTCGCCGAGGCCTGGGACGACCTCTACTACCTGGAGCGGGCCTGTGAGGTGCAGCGCCTGGCCATGGCGACCGGCCGCCCCTTGAAGCCGGTGCCGAAACCCGTGGCGGAAAAGACCTACGCCCAGATGCGCGAGGGCGACCGCGAGAGCGCGCGGCTGCATCTGGAAAGCGTCAAGCGCATCCTGGCGAAGGAAGAGCCGGACTTCATGGCGTGAATGGCACAGCCGGCGTGGAATTCCGCAGGAACAGCACGGTGGCGGCGGAGCTGAACGGCATTCCCTTCGCCCCTTGGGCGCCGCCCGCCGATTGGGCCGTGGTGGAGGGGACGGCGCCGCTGGAGGAGCCACCCCTGGTGCCGAAGCCCGGCTGTGCCCCAGCGGCGGGCGCCGCGATCCTTGAGCCGGACTGGCGCGTTTGGATCATCGACCCGGCCGGCGGCTTCGGTGGCTACAGGCACAGCTTCCCCAAGGGACGGATCGAGGGCGGGCTGGATCCGCAGCGCGCCGCCATCCGCGAATGCTTCGAGGAAACGGGCCTGCGCATCGCCATCACCGGCTGGCTGGGGGATTTCGACCGCTCGACCACCACCACGCGGCTCTACCTGGCACGGCGCACCGGCGGGCGCCCGGTGGATTTCCACTGGGAGGTGGAGGCGGTACGACTAATGCCGGTCATGGAACTGCCGCGCTGGCTGACCAATCCGCATGATGCGAAGCCGGTTGCCGCACTGCTCGCCCATGCCGCCGCGATGAGGGTCTGATCATGTGGGTGTTCCTGGCCGATTCCTTCCTCAGCATCGTGGCAACGCCGGAGGATCCGGATCTGGTGAAGGTCCGCGCCCGCTTCCGCGGCGATATCGAGCGCGTCTTCCCCGACGCCAAGGTGGAAGCCTGGACCGGCACCGACTACGCCTATCGCACCACCCTGCCGCGCAGCCGGGTGGCGGAGGCGATGGTGCAGGCGGTGATGGAAACCCGCGCCACCAACTTCAAGGCCTGGGTGCGGGAACGCTGGCGGCATGATGTCTATATGCGCATCTGGTCCGTGATGGCGGAGGAGCAGGACCGGCGCGAGGGAAGACCGCCGCGCCGGCGGAGCTAGGCACTATCCCGCCATTCGCGGCTGCCGCCCCAGCCGCACCGCGGGGGAGAGCAGGATCACCAGCGCCTGCGCCAGGAAGCCGAGGGCCGCCACGACCAGGCAGGTCTCCGCGCCATACAGCCCGCCGGCGAGGGCGCCGATCGCCGCGCCCAGCGGCCGCGAGCCATAGGCCATGATGTTGATCGCCGAGGCGCGGCCGAGCAGCGCCGGCGGCGTCACGCTCTGCCGCAGCGTGGTGGTGCTGATGACCCAGAGGATCGGCCCGGCGCCAATCAGGAAGAAGCTCGCCCCGGCGAGCAGTGGCGAAGGCAGCCAAATGGTCAGCACCATGGCCAGGGAGGCGGCCAGCCCTGCGACCGGCCCGATGCCGATCACCGCGCCGAAGGGCATGCGCCGCATGATCCACGGCGCCGCGAGCGCCCCAGCCATCATGCCCACGCCATAGGCCGCCAGCGTCGCCCCGACCCCGGAGGCCGAGAGTCCGAGCCGGTGCACCGCATAGGGCACATAGACTGCCTGCAGGACGAAGAAGGCGGTGCCGAAGATGAATTGCGTGACGAAGACCGGCCGCAGCAGCTCATGCCCGAAGACGAAGCTGGCGCCTTCCCGCAATTCCTGCGCGATGCGGCGGTGCGGCAGGTGGGGCCGTGGCGGCTCCCGCAGCCCGCCCAGCAGCAGCGCCGCACCGGCGGAGAGGAGGGCGGCGGCGCCGAAGGCCGTGGCGGCGCCGGTCCAGCCGACCAGCGCCCCGGCCAGGGCCGGGCCGGCGGCGAAGGCGGTGGTACGCGCCAGTTCGATCCGCGCATTCGCCAGAGGCAGCGCGGAGGGCGGCACCAGCGCCGGCACCAGGGCAGGCGCCGCGACGCTGTAAGCCACCGTGCCGCAGGCGCCGAGGAAGCCGAGAGCGGCCAGCAGCGGCAGGGTCAGCAGGCCAAGCCAGGCCAGCACGAGGATGCCGAGCAGGGAGAGCACGCGCAGCGCCTCCGCCACCGCCATCAGGCGGCTGCGCGAGATGCGGTCGGCCAGCAGTCCCGCAGGGATGGCGAAGAGCAGGAAGGGCAGGGTCTGCGCCGTTTGCAGCATCCCCGTCTCCCCAGCCCCGGCGCCGAGGGCGAGCACGGCAAGGATAGGTGCCGCCGCCAGGCCGATCTGCTCCGCCGATTGTGCGGCAAGGTTCGACCAGGCGAGGCGTTGGAAACCGGCGGGCAGGCGGGTTTCGGCATTGGCGGGCACGGAGGCACCTCTCGGCGTGTCGGTGCCGCGCAAGCTATGCAGGCCGCTCCGGCGGCGCACTCCGCGCGTTGCGCCGGCGCGTCCCAGCCCCGTTGGCGGTCTGCACGTGGGCGCTGATCACGATCCCGGCGCAGTCGGGGAAGTTCGGTTGCAATTCACGAAGCTGCCGGGGGCGGTGCGGATCTCCACGCCATCGGGGATGCGCCAATCGGGCTGCGCTGGATGGCGGCGCGGACAGCAATGAGGCCGGGATCCAGCGGCTCATGGAGCGGCCCGGCCGCCATCCTCTCCCGCCCGGTTATGGGCCGGCATCCAGGCCGGCGCGCAGGCGGCGGCCTTCCTCGCTGGCGGGGTCGATCAGGCCCTCGCGCAGGAACAGGTCGATCAGCACCAGGTTGACGTTGAACTTCACCTCAGCCGTGTCCCGCACCATCTCCAGAACCCGCCGGACGGGCCACAGCTCGAAGCGTTCCACCTCGTCGTCATGCGGGCAGGGCATGAAATCCTCGGGCAGATCGAGGTCGAAGCAGTGCAGCACGTCGCGCCGCGTGCCCTCCTCATTCGCCATGACATAGGAGACGCGGCCGACCCGGCAGGCCTGGAGGGCGAGTTCCGGCGGGATGCTGGCTTCCTCTCCCGCTTCCTTCACCAGCGTCTCCTCGGGCGAGAGTCCGGCCGGGATGCCGCCGGCGATCAGGTTGTCGAGCTTTCCCGGCGCGACGGATTTGTTCCTCGCGCGCCAGCCGATCCAGAGATGCAGCCCATCCGGCCGCCGCACCCTGCCGTTCACATGCACGCCCTGGGCGATGATGCCGAAAGCCGGCAGGGCGCCGCGGTCCAGGGTGGCAAGCACCGGTCCTTCCGCCTCCGCACGCACATCGAAGGCTTCCCCGCGCAGGCGGAAGAAGCCGCGGCCGGCCAGGGAGCGGGCGATGGCGGCCAGCGCCTCCGACCGCGCGCCGGGACTGCGGAGCCTTCCGGCCAGCGCCGCGCCCCTGCCGTCGAAATGGATGTCGCGCGGGAAAAAGGTCAGCGCCCGGGCAAGATCGGTCGAGAGCCAGCCAACCTGCGCCTCACCAATGCGGAAGGGCACCAGATGGGCCGGGGAGGGGAGGTTGTTGCAGGCGGCGATGTGGCGCTGGAAGGGGCTCATGCCTTTCCCTGTAACCCTGCGCATGGCGGCCCCGCCAGATGGCGGGTTTGCCTCCCCTGGCCTCGACCCTATCTCGGGGGAGAACATCCGGAGATCAACCGTGGCGCAACCCAAGGCGGCCGAGCGCAGCCACCTGCAAACCCTGCTGACCCTTGCCCCCTGGCTCTGGCCGAAAGGGGAGCCCGGCCTGCGCATCCGCGTGGCGGCGGCGCTGGTCTTCCTGGTGCTGGCCAAGGGCGCGAATGTGCTGGTGCCGATCGTTTATGCGCGGGCGGTGGATGCGCTGTCGCCGCATGAGGGCGCCGCCGCCATCGCCGCACTGCCGATCGCGCTGGTGCTGGGCTACGGATTGCTGCGCATCGCCAGCAGCGCCTTCGGGGAATTGCGCGATGCGGTCTTCGTGAAGGTGCAGGCGCGGGCGACCCGGCGCATCGCCCTGCAGGTCTTCCGGCACATGCATGCGCTCTCCCTGCGCTTCCACCTGGACCGGCAGACTGGCGGCCTTTCCCGCGTGATCGAGCGCGGCACGCGGGGCATCACCTTCGTGCTCGACTTCATGCTGTTCAACATCATCCCGACGATCCTCGAGATCCTGCTGGTGGCGGGGATCCTGTGGGGGATGTTCAACTTCTCCTTCGCCGCGGTCACGCTGGGGACCATCGCGGTCTATATCGCCTTCACCCTGATCTTCACCGACTGGCGCCTGCGCTTCCGGCGGGAGATGAACCAGACCGACCAGGAAGCGAACACCAAGGCGATCGACAGCCTGCTCAACTACGAGACGGTGAAGTACTTCAACAACGAGGCGCATGAGGAACGGCGCTACGACGCCAGCCTCGCCCGTTACGAGGGCGCCTATGTCCGCTCCGAGGTCACGCTGAACCTCCTGAACATGGGCCAGGCTGCGGTGATCGCGATCGGGCTCACCATCGTCATGCTCATGGCGGCGCAGGGCGTGTCGCAGGGC
>CALGVL010000155.1 GCA_937930165.1 uncultured Acetobacteraceae bacterium | reverse complement strand
GCTCGCGCCCAAAGTGAGCGGCGGCTGCTGACGCTGATTCTCGGCACGGTGGACTTCCCCGCCGTGTTCTGGGGGGCGCTGCAGGCCGGGGTGGTGCCGGTGCCGATCAACATGCTGCTGACTCCGGAGCAGATCGCCTATGTCCTGGCGGAGAGCTGGGCGGAGGCGGCGGTGATCTCGACCCCTCTGCTTCCCGTTCTGGAGCCGGTGCGAGCTGCGCCTCGTCCTCGCCGCCAAGCCGGATGGGGCAGCGCCCACCGGGCTGCCCGCCTCCGCCCGCAGCCTTCCCGCCTTCCTGGCCGAGGCTCCGCCGATGTCTGAGCCGGTCTTCGCCATACCGGACGAGGTGGCCTTCTGGCTCTATTCCTCCGGCTCGACCGGCGCCCCGAAGGGCACGCGGCATGTGCATGGCAGCCTGCACGCGACGGCCGAAACCTACGGGCTGCAGGTGCTCGGGATCGAGCCGGAAGATGTGGTCTTCTCAGCGGCTAAGCTGTTCTTCGCCTACGGCCTTGGCAATTCCTTCTTCGCCTACGGCCTTGGCAATTCCATGACCTTCCCGATGGCGGTCGGCGCGCGGACCGTGCTGCTGCCGGACCGGCCGACCCCGGCCGCTGTGCTGGAGACGATGTGGCAGCACCAGCCGACGGTGTTCTGCGGCGTGCCGATGCTCTATGCCGCGCTGCTGGCGCAGACCGGGCTTGGCTCCGGCGCCGGCTCCGCCCGGCTGCGCCGCTGCATCTCGGCCGGGGAGGCGCTGCCGGTGCATGTCGGGCGACGCTGGGCGGAGGTGGTAGGCACGGACATCCTCGACGGCATCGGCTCGATCGAGATGCTCCACATCTTTCTGAGCAACCGTCCGGACAGGCTGCACTATGGCACCTCCGGCATCGCTGTCCCGGGCTACGCGTTGCGCATCGTGGACGAGCAGGGACGCGACCTGCCGGATGATGAGGTGGGCGAGTTGCTGGTCCGCGGCCCCAGCGCCACCGATGCCACTTATGTCTATATGTCTGCGGCCTGAAGGGCCTGGAGGAAGGGGTGTACGACGCCTTCCACCGGAGCGCATGGCCTGGATTGGCCGGCGCTGCGGACCCGGATGCGCGAGAGCAGGCGCTATCATGTCGAGACCTACTGAACCCGCCTCCGGTCCTGCCGCGCTCGCGCCCTTCGTCCATCACCGCCGCATCCCTTGGGGCGGCACGGATGCGGCGCGCATCGCCTATACGGCGCGCTTCCTCGACTTCGCCATAGAGGTGATCGAGGCCTGGTTCCATGACCGCCTCGGCCAGAGCTTCTACAAACTCAACCTGGATGAAGGCATCGGCACCCCCTTCGTCCGGATCGAGCTGAACTTCCGCAGTTCGCTCACCCCGCGCGACCTGCTTGAGACGGAGGTGCTGCTGCTGCGCCTCGGCCGCTCCTCGCTCCATATCGGCGTGGCGGGCCGGGCCGGGGAGCGGCTGGCCTATGAGGGCCGGCTGGTCTGCGCCTTCGTGGATGTCGGTTCCCCAAGGATGCGGCCCATTCCGGTGCCGGAGAAGTACCGCGCGGCCTTGCAGCGCGAGGCCGCCCTGGCGGCAGCTCGCCTTCAGGCCGACAGTGCCGTTTCGGACCTTCGGACCTGACGGCCCTCTACTCACCGGGATTGGCTCAGTGGCCCGGATCCGGCAGCAGGGCCGCAAGCTCGGCCAGGCTCTGCCCCGGCGTCTTGCCGGTGGTGTCGAGCGTGGCATTGGCCTTGGCATAGAGCGCCTCCCAGCTTGCCAGGATGGCGCGGAGATCGTCCATGGCCCACCGGTTGTCGCGCATCGGCCGCAGGTCGCCCTGGGCCAGCACGCGGCGCATATGCTCCTCTGGCGAGGTCCGGACCCAGACGGTGAAGCAGGTATCGAGCAGTAACTCGAAGGTCGAGGCGGCGGCGACGATCCCGCCGCCGTCGGCGATGATGGCCGGCCCGCCGCTGCCCACCAGCCTTTCCAGCGCCGCGCGTTCCAGCCGCCGGAAGCCCTCCTGGCCGATGGTCTCGAAGTCGCGCAGGTCCATCCGGTCCTCACGCTCCACCTCCCTGTCGAGTTCGACGAAGGGAAGGCCCCGGCTTTCTGTCAGCATCCGGCCGAGGGTGGACTTGCCGGCGCCGCGCAGCCCGATCAGCGCCACCCGCGCCAGCCGGGAGGCCGACTCCGGGCGGCGGAAGCGCCGCATCAGCAGGTTGCGCGCCTCGATGAACTCGGCCGGGCCTGGGCGATGGAGGAACTGGTCCAGCAGCATCCGCTCCAGCGGCTGCTCGGCATCCTCGGCGATCAGCTCCTCCGGCGTGACGCCGAGTGCCAGGGCAATGCGGCGGAGCAGAAGGATGGAGACATTGCCGTTCCCGCCTTCAAGCTGAACGATGTAGCGGAGGGAAACCCCGGAACGGCGGGAGAGGTCCCCTGGGTGGTGCCCCGGCGCATCCGCAGCATGCACAGCCTTTCGCCCAGCCGGTGCAGGAACTGGGCCTTAGCCTCCGGATCCCGGGCGGGTGCCGGGTCGTCGTGCCGCCGCATCTCTGCGTGGCCGGGGCCGTCTCCTGTCTGCCGCCTCATGAATCCGTCGGTGCCTGGCGATCTAGATACCGGGCGATCCGGCCGGATCCAAGACCGGGCCGCGGAGGCGGCCCAGGAATCCAGATGGCTGCCGGAACCAATCAGCGCGGGGCGCGTAACATTGTCTCGGTCCCCATGGCAACCTGCCCGAGGAGCAATCGATGCGGCAATTCGTCTTTGCAGCCACCATGGCCCTGGCCTTGGCCGGCTGCGTCAGCTTCAGCAGCAGCAACCCAAACCCGCCGCCGCCCTCCACGGTGATCGTGCCGGCGCGCTAGCCCTCGCGGGCGCCTTACCGCAGGGCGGAGGCGGTTGGCACGAATGCGTCCTCCCGCACTGCCGCCCGCGCCCGTGCCATCACCTGGCTGGCGAACAGCACGCCTGAGGCCGACATTGCCGGGCCGGCGATCCGCGTGGCCTCGGCCGTCCAGGTGTTGCAGGTGTAGAGGGGGGAATAGACCCGCCGGGTCGCATAGAACAGGCTGCCGAGATAGGGGCCGTCAGCGATGGGGTGCGGCAGCCCGTCCGCGCCCTTCTCCAGTTCTCCCCATAGGAAGTCCGATACCCGCTCCAGCCCGGCCCTCGACACAGCCAGGGTGACGACATCCTCCCGTCCAAAGGCCTCGGCGGGCGGGACGCGCAGCCCAGTGACCAGGATGACCCCTGGTCCCGGCACCAGCGCCCAAAGCATGTCCAGCGGCGTGGGATCCGGCCTCGTCCAGTAGGCACGCTCGCCGAAGCCGAAGAGCAGATAGGTGGCGCCGGGGAAGGTCTGGAGCAGTTCTGCCAGCGGGCCATGCAGTTCCCCGGCGGAGAGGCCGATTTCGGTATGCCAGTCGCGGGAGACGATCTCGATGGCGCCCGCCGCCGGTCCGGCATCCGTGGCATGGGGAGGAATGGCGCTGCTGCATCCGGCAAGGGTTGCGCCGCCCATCCAGGTCGCCAGCAGCAGGGCGCGGCGTCTGGACAGGGTGGCCGCCGCGCTCACCGCGAAGGTGGTCCGGACAGTCTCACCCGGCATGGGGATGGGGCAGCCGCGAAGGGCCGGTGCCATGCCGGTGGCATCTGCCTCGGCCCATCATGCGGCGGGGACCGGACGCAGCCGGCCGGCCCTTCTCCGCCTGCTCGACCCCTTGGGAGCTGCTGAATGGAACGGGCATCGCGCCCGGGCAAGCTGCCTGGCCGGCACAGCCGGCTACCCGCCGGCGATCCCCTTGATGACCTTGCCCGTGCCCCCGCAATTCTGACAAGGCTGGCCCTGCAGCTTGCCGCTGCCGTGGCATTGCGGGCAGACGTCCTCGCCGGTGCCCGGCGTGCCCGGCGGCGCGACGTCGCCCGGATTGAGGCGCACCTCGGTGGGGGAATCCGGGCCAGTCTTGCTGGTGCTGTTGCGGTCTGTATTGGCCACGTTCGCGCCTCCCGAATCGGTTGTGCCCATCAACGCCGCGCTCTTCCCTCCGTTGCCGGGGCGCCGCTGTCACCGCAGGGTGGTTCAGGGCGCGGTCGCCTCGAAGCGGAAGCCCTCACCCCAGTGGCTCAGCCGCCCGATGGAGGGCGAGGGGAAATGCGCCGTGCAGAGCAGCGTGCCGGCCGCGCAATGGCATGCCAGGAATCGCCGTCGTGTCGCTGCCGATTGTGCCCTGTCCGTATCCGCGCGCATGGACAATTCCGGATAGCGTGCCTGCAGAGGCGAATGGATCAGATCGCCGGTCAGGACCGCCTGGGTCCGGCCGCGGCCCAGCTCGACGGCGCAGTGGCCCGGCGTGTGACCGGGCGTCGGTGTCAGGCGGATATGGTCGTTCAGCGCGTGATTGCTGCCGACCAACTCCGCCCGGCCGGCCTCGACAATCGGCAGCACGCTGTCGGCCATGACCGGGTTCGGCGCCCTGGCGTGCTCCGCCGCCCAGTAGGCGAATTCCTGCTCGCCGAAGACGTAGCGGGCATTGGGGAAGGTCGGCACCCAGCGTCCGTTCTCCAGCCGGGTGTTCCAGCCGACATGGTCCACGTGCAGATGCGTGCACATCACATAGTCGATGTCATGCACCGTGAGGCCCGCGGCGGCCAGGTTGCGCATCCAGGTATCGTCCGCCTTCATGTGCCAGAAGGGGCGGCCCGGCCGCTCCTTGTGATTGCCGACGCAACTGTCCACCAGCACGGTATGGTGCGGCGTGCGCAGGACATAGGACTGGATGCAGAGCCGCAGCCTTCCGGTCGCCGGATCCAGGGCGACGGGCTGCAGCCAGTGGCGGTTCTCCTCCAGCATCTCCGTCGTCAGGTCGGGGAAGAATTCCAGCGGATCGAACAGGGGCTCCTCCTGCTCGACCACGCGATGGATCGTCACCTCGCCAAGCTGGATCGGCGTGGCCATGGCCGCTTCTCCTCCCGCGCATCCGGCGCCGCTCCAGGGATGTTACCGCCGCCGGGCCGAGGCTCCAGCCACGTCTTCGCGGCGGCAGGGGGGCGCCGCCCCTCAGTGTCCCTGGGACAGCGGCCAGACCAGCACCAGCAGGGGGACTCCGACCAGCACGACGATGCAGGACAGCGGCAAGCCGAGCCGCCAGTAATCGCCGAACCGGTACCCGCCCGGCCCCATGACCAGTGTGTTGCACTGATGGCCGATGGGGGTCAGGAAATCGCAGGCTGCGCCGATCGCGACCGCCATCAGGAAGGTGTCCGGGTTGAGCTCCAGCCGCGTCGCCAGCCCGGCCGCAATGGGACCTAGCATCAGCACCGTTGCGGCGTTGTTGAGGAAGGGGGTCACCGCCATGGCCAGCACCATCACCACGGCCAGGGCGGCGACCGGCGGCATGGCCTGCATGGCGCCGCTCAGCCAGCCCGCGATCAGTTCCGCGCCGCCCGTGGTGCGGATCGCCTCGCTCACCGGGATCAGCGCCGCCAGCAGCACCAGGACCGGCCAGTCCATCGCCTCATAGGCTTCCCGCATGGTCATGCTGCGGATCAGCAGCAGCACGACCGCCGCGCCGAAGAAGGCGATCGCCACCGGCACCATATGCAGCCCGACCAGCAGCATGGCGATGCCCAGGACGAGAATCGGCAGCAGGCTCCTTCGGCTGCGGCCCAGCGGGACTCCACGCTCGCTGAGCGGCAGGATGCGGAGCTCGCCCAGCGCCTCCGGGATGATGTCGTTGGCGCCCTTCAGGATCACGACATCGCCGGGCTGCACCCGTAGCGCCGCCATGCGCTGCCGGACCCGCAACCCGCGCCGACTGATCGCGAGCAGGCTGAGCCCGAAGCGTTCCCGCAGCCTGGCGTCGGCCACCGCCTGGCCGATCAGCGGCGAGTCGCCAGTCACGACGCCCTCGACAACGCCGACCTCCTCCGGCGGCAGTTGGGTCTCAGCCTTGCCTTCGCCGGCCAGTTCGAGCCCGGCGCGGGCCACCACCCGTTCCAGATCCTCGGGCTCCGCCTCCAGCAGCAGGGTGTCGCCGGCCTGGATCTTCCAGTCGCGCGGCGGCGCGTTGCGGCGCAGGCCGGTGCGGATCAGCGTCGCTACCCGGAGCTGCACATCGGCCAGCGCCTCCAGCTCCCCGATCGTGCCGCCGGCGCAGGCCGAATCCGGCGTGACCCGGGCCTCGGTTATGTAGTCTTCCAGGCGGAAGGCATCGGCCATGGAGGTGCCGCTGCGCCGGCCCTCCGGCAGCAGCCGCCAGCCGAAGGCGAGGAAGACAAGGCCGGCAAGGGCGACGCCGAGGCCGACCGGGGTGTAGTCGAACATGCCGAATGGCCGGCCCACCACCTCCTCCCGCACATGGGAGACGATGATGTTGGGCGAGGTGCCGATCAGGGTCGCCAGCCCTCCGAGGAGCGAAGCGAAGGACATCGGCATGAGCAGCCGCGACAGCGGCGTGCCGGTGCGGCGCGCGAGCTGCAACGCCACCGGCATGAAGATCGCCAGTGCGCCGATGTTCTTGGTAACGGCTGAGGCCGCCATCACCGCCGCGGCCAGGACCGGGACCTGGCTGCGGAGGGTGGCGAGGCGCGGCAGGACCGGCCGCATCGCCGCCTCCACCGCGCCGGAGCGGGCGACCGCATTGCTGACCAGCAGGGCGCTTGCCACGATGATAACGATATCGGCCCCAAAGCCGGTGAATGCTTGGTCCGGCGGGATGATCCCGGCAAGGATGCCGGCAAGCAGCGCCAGCAGCGCCACCAGATCGTAGCGTAACCTGCCCCAGACGAAGAGCAGGAGTGCGCCGCCGAGGATGGTGAAGGCGAGAGCCTGGTCGAGCGTCAAGCGCCACCCGGAAGCTGTGGGAAAGGGGCAGAGCCCTGCATGGAGTGAGATCCTGACCAAGCCGGCATCGCCATGGCAGCAAACAGGCAAAGAGCGGCATGGTTCCAGCCCCGCGGCTTGACGGGCGGTGGCCCTGAACCATCATGCGCCTGCCCTGGCCATGACTGCGGCGCATGGAGGACCGCATGTCGGATGTCCTGATCATCGGCGGAGGGATCGGCGGGCTGACCCTCGCCCTCTGCCTCCATCACAACGGCGTGCCCTGCCGGGTGCTGGAGGCGGCGCGGGAGATCAGGGGCCTTGGAGTCGGGGTCAACATCCTGCCGCATGCGTCCGGAGAGCTGGCACGGCTTGGCCTGGAGCAGGAGCTGCTGCGGCACTGCGTGCAGACTGACGAGGCGAATTTCTTCAACCGCTTCGGCCAGCTCATCCATCGGGAGCCGCTGGGGCGCGCCGCCGGCTACCGGCATCCGCAAATGTCCATCCACCGCGCCGACCTGCACCTGACCCTGTTGCAGGCAGCCCGCGCGCGGCTGGGCGGGGACCGCGTCCTGCTCGACCGGCGTTGCATCCGGGTGGAACAGGATGAGCGGGGCGTCACGGTTCACTTTGCTGCCGATGCGGGCGGCGCGGTGCCGCCCCCGGTGCAGGGCAGCGTGGCGGTCGGCTGCGATGGCATCCACTCCGCTGTGAGGAAGCAGCTCTACCCGGATGAGGGCGATCCGAAATACACCGGCTACAACATGTGGCGCGGCGTCTCGCCCTGGCCACCGATCCTCACCGGCGCGAGCCTGACGCGGATCGGCTGGCTCACCACCGGCAAGATGGTGCTTTATCCCATCCGCAAGAATGTGGATGGGCAGGGGCGACAGCTGCTGAACTGGGTGTTCGAGATCGAGACCGATACCTATCGCGCGCGGCGGGACTGGAACCGCCCCGGCCGCCTTGATGACGTCATGCCGCATGTGCGGGACTGGGTCTTCGACTGGCTGGACGTGCCCGCCATGCTGCGGGCCTCCGAGGTCGTGCTGGAATACCCCATGGTGGACCAGGACCCGCTGCCGCGCTGGAGCTTCGGGCGCCTCACCCTGCTCGGCGATGCGGCGCATCCTATGGTGCCGCGCGGCTCCAACGGCGCGGGCCAGGCCATTCTGGACGCGCGCTGCCTGGCCGACCTGCTGGCCTCTATGCCGGGGGACCATCCGGGCACGCTGCGGGCCTATGAGGCAAAGCGCCTGCCCGCCACCACCGATGTGGTGCTGACCAACCGGAAGAACCCGCCGGACGCGATCCTGCGGGAGGTCTTCCTGCGCACCGGCGACAAGCCCTTCGCCCGCATCGAGGACGTCATGTCGCGGGAGGAGATGCTGGCCATCACCGGCGGCTACAAACGCGTGGCCGGCTACGACCTGGAGACGCTCCGCGCCCACGGCGGCTAGCCGGACCCGGCCGCGCCGCGCTATTGCTGCGAAGGCAAGGGGCGGGAGGGAGCGCCGGATGGGCAAGGGTGAATCGATTCGAAACGGCATCGCCTCGCGCGGCTTGGTGCATGCCATGTCCGCGCACAACCCGCTGAGCGCTCTCCTGGCCGAGGAGGCTGGCTTCGACGCCATCTGGGCCAGCGGCTTCGAGCTTTCCGCCGCCTATGGCATCCCGGATGCCAGCTTGCTCTCGCTGACCCAGCACCTCGATATGACGCGGGCGATCTGCGATCGCGTCCGGCTTCCCGTCATCGCCGATATCGACACCGGCTACGGCAACGCCATCAACGTCATGCATGTGGTGGCCGCCTATGAGCGGGCCGGCGTCGGCGCCGTGGTGATGGAGGATAAGCGTTTCCCCAAGGATACCAGCCTGCTGGAAGGCGGCCGGCAGGAACTGGTCCGGGTCGAGGAATTCCAGGGCAAGATCGAGGCCGCCACCGCGGCGCGGCAGGATCCCTCTCTGGTGGTGGTGGCACGGACCGAGGCGCTGATCGCCGGGCTCGGCCAGCAGGAGGCCCTGGCCCGCGCCCATGCCTATGTCGAGGCGGGCGCCGACATGATCCTGGTGCATTCCAAGCGGAAGACGCCGGATGAGGTGCTGTCCTTCATCGCCGCCTGGGACGGCCGCGCGCCCATCGTGCTGGTGCCGACCGCCTACCCGCAACTGACCGAGGCGGCAATGCGGGAGACGGGGAAGATCGGCGTGGTGATCAGATCGGAAGAGCACACGTCTGAACTCCAGTCACTG
>CALGVL010000154.1 GCA_937930165.1 uncultured Acetobacteraceae bacterium | reverse complement strand
GATCGACCCCGCCGGCGCCGGGGATGCGGTGGTGGCGGTGGCCGCTGCCGGAATCGCCGCCGGCCTCCCCATGCCGGTGGTCGCCCGCCTCGGGGCGCTCGCCGCCGGCATCGTCATGGGCAAGACCGGCATCGCCGTGGCACGGGAGGACGAATTCCTCGAAGTGCTGACGCCGGGAAGGCTGGCCGGGCGCAAGCTGGTCAGCCGCTCCCAGGCGGCGGAGCGGGTGGAGCGCTGGCGCCGCTGCGGCGCCCGGATCGGCTTCCTGGCCGGCGGCGCGGCGGCGGCCGATGCGGCATTGCTGGCGCAAGCCCGGGGCTGGTGCGAAAGACTGGTGATCGGCGTGGCCGATGCCGACCCGGCCGCCGAGGCGCTGGCCGAATTGCCGGGGGTGGACCTCGTCACCCGCTTCGGGGCGGAGACGCCGCTCGACCTGATCCGCCTGCTGCGCCCGGATGTGCTGGTGCAGGACCCGGTGCATGCGCCGGAGACGGTGGCGGGCGGCGAGTTGCTGCAGGAATGGGGCGGCACCATCTGCCGCCCGCGGCAGGAGCAGGAACAAACGGATTGAGGCCGGCGGCTCATGCCCGCCATCCGGAGGCGGCGCCCGGGGCGGCGGAGCGCTGCCGGTAGGCCCGCACCCCGGCGGGCGCAGGCATGCATCTCAAGCGCCTGTGCGCGGGCCGGGGTGGCCCGGATGGCCTTGTGGAACCTAAAGATGCCGGCATGACCGAACCCGTTCTGATCGCCGATATCGGCGGCACCAATGCCCGCTTCGCCCTGCTGGAAGGCGAAACCCGCGGCCCGCTGCACCGCGTCAAGCTCGATGGCTTCACAGGCATCGCCGCGGCGATCGCCTCCTTCCTGTCGGCGCAGGGGGCGGCGCGCCCGCCGCGTGCCGCGGTGCTGGCGGTGGCCGGGCCGGTCGCGGACAACCGGGTGCGGCTGACCAATCGCGGCTGGATGGTGGATGGGGCGGAGATCGCCCGCACCCTCGGCATCGGCCGTGTCCAGGTGGTGAATGATTTCGAGGCGCTGGCCTGGGCCCTGCCGCATCTCGCCGGGCCGGATCTGCTGCCGCTCGGCGGCGGCACCGGCAGGAAGGGAGCGCCAATGGCGGTGCTGGGCGCCGGCACCGGGCTCGGCGTCGCCGCCTTCCTGCCGCCGGACCGTGCCCTGGTGACGGAGGGCGGACATGCCAGCCTGGCCGCGCATGACGCGCGCGAGGCGGCGGTGATCGAGCGGCTGCGGCAGCGCTACGAGCATGTCTCGGCCGAGCGGGCGCTGTGCGGCATGGGCATCGAGAACCTCTACACGGCCCTGGCGGAGATCGCGGGCGCCTCGGTGCCGGCGCGGAGCGCGCCGGAGATCAGCGCCGCCGCGCTGCGGAACGAATGCCCCTTCTGCCGGGAGGCGCTGGCAATGTTCTGCGCCATGCTGGGCGGGGTGGCGGGGGATCTGGCGCTGCTCTACGGGGCGCGGGGCGGGGTCTTCATCGCCGGGGGGATCGCGCCGCGCTTCCCGGAATTCCTCGCCGCCTCCGCCTTCCGGGAGCGGTTCGAGGCGAAGGGCCGCTTCCGCGAATGGCTGGAGCCGGTGCCGACCTGGCTGGTGACGCGGCTGGATGCGGCGATGCTGGGCCTGGCCGTGCTGGCGCGGCGGCTGTAGCCGGGCGGCCGGAAGACCGGGCTTGCATGATGCAAGCGAAAATGCTTGCATCATGCAAGTTGCCGCGGAGCCGCCCCCATGGTCCGGACCGATTTCACGCAGATGCGCTGCCCCGTCGCCCGCGCCATGGCGGTGCTCGGCGAGCGCTGGGCCATCCTGGTGCTGCGGGAGGCCTTCTACGGCACCACCCGCTTCGACGAATTCGAGCGCAATCTCGGCATCGCCCCAAACATCCTGAGCGCCCGGCTGCGCAGCCTGGTGGAGCACGGCTTGCTGGAGAAATGCGCCACCCCCGGCGCCCGGCACGAATACCGGCTGACCGCCAAGGGCCGCGACTTCTTCCCCGCCTATATCGCGCTGAAGGGCTGGGCCGACCGCTGGATGACCGGCCCGGACGGCCCCCCGGTGCTGCTGCAGGAGGCCGCGACAGGGCGCGAGGTCGTCTCGCCCCCGCTGCTCGCCAGCGATGGCCGGGCGCTGGTGCCGGAGGCGGTGCGGGTGCTGCCCGGCCCCGGCGCCTCCCCGGCCATGCGGGCGCGGCTGCTGGCGAAGGCGGTGGAACATGCCTGAAGGAACTTCCGCCGTCGCGCTGACGCCACCCGCCACGTCCGCTTCCGTCCTGCTGCGCCGCGTGCTGGCGCTGGCGGCACCCACCACGCTGGTGGCGGCGCTGCAATCGGCCTGCCAGCTCATGGAGCCTTGGCTGGCGGCGCGCCAGGGCACCGCGGCGCTCGCCGGCTGGGCGGTGGTGCTGCCCTTCGCCCTGCTGCTGCAGCAGATGTCCACCGGCGCCATGGGCGGCGGCGTGATCTCCGCCATCGCCCGCGCGCTCGGCGCCGGGCGGCGGGAGGCAGCCTCGGCCCTGGTGCTGCATGCGCTGGTCATCGCCATCGGCTTCGGCCTGGCTTTCATGCTGCTGCTGGCGGGCTTCCCGCGCGCCGTGCTCGGCCTGGTCGGCGGCGCCGAGGCGGCGGAGGCGGCCGCGGACTACGCCTTCTGGCTGTTCGGCGCCGGGGCGGTCCCGGCCTGGCTGGCGAATACCCTGGCCTCCGTGCTGCGGGGCGGTGGACGGCATGCGCTGGCCTCCCGCGTGCTGCTGGTCGGCTGGCTGGCCTATCCGCCACTGGCCTGGGTGCTGATGGAGCCGGCCGGGCTCGGCCTGAAGGGGATGGGCATCGGCTTCGCGCTGGTGATGACGGCGGCCAGCCTGGGCATGGCGGCGGTGGTGATGGCAGGCGGCGCGGGTTTCCGGCCGACCCTGCGCATCCGGCTGCGGCGGGAGCTGTTCGGGCGCATCCTGTCGGTGGGGTTGGTGGCCTGCGCCATGGCGGCGCTCTCCAACCTCGCCACCATCCTGGTCACGGCGCGGATCGCCCCGTACGGGGCGGCGGCGGTGGCGGCCTATGGCATCTCGGCGCGGCTGGAATTCCTGATGGTGCCGCTGGCCTTCGGCGTCGGCGCGGCGCTGACGGCGCTGGTCGGACGGGCGGCCGGCGCCGGGGATTGGGCGGAGGCGCGGCGCACCGCCTGGGCCGGCGCGCTGATGGCCCTGGCGGTGACCGCCCCGGTCGGGCTCCTCGTCGGCCTGTTCCCGGCGACGACCGCCGGCCTCTTCAGCCATGACCCGGAGGTGGTGGCGATCGCCACCCGGGCGCTCGCCTGGGTCGGCCCGGCGCTGCCGGGCTTCGGGGTGGGCATGGCGCTGTATTTCGCCGCCATGGGGGCGGGGCGGATGCGCTGGCCGGTGATGGCGGCGCTGTCCCGCATCGGGCTGGCGGTGGGCGGCGGCTGGCTGCTGGGCAATGTCCTGGGCTGGGGCCTGGAAGGGCAGTTCCTGGCGGTGGCGCTGGGCATCACCGCCCTCGGCGCGCTGAACGCTTCGGCGGTGCGGCCAGGGGTCTGGCCGGGGCGGTAAATCAGGCGGGAGGCCGGAACGTTGCGCTGGCAATCCGCGCGCGTGGCGGGATAGAGACGCCCATACCCTTCACCCTGTGCGAGATCCGCCATGCCCCAGCCGGACAAGACGGCCGCCCTTCGCCTGCTGCCGGGCGATCCGGCGCCCGGCTTCTTTGCCCCGACCACCACCAATCCGCGCTTCAATTTCGCCTCTGTCGCCGGGCGCTATGTGGTGCTGGCCTTCCTTGGCCCAGCCTCGGGCCCGGCCTCGGCGAAGGCGGTGCTGGCGCTGCGCGCGGCCCAGGCCGAGGGGCTGCTGGACGACGAGAACGCGGCCGGCTTCGCCGTCAGCATCGACCCGGCGGATGCGGTGGCCGGGCTCCGCGATGTGCTGCCGGGCCTGCGCGTCTTCCTCGACCGCGACGGCGCGGTCAGCCGGCGCTACGGCCTGCTGATGCCGGCCGAGGCGGCGGGGGGCGAGGTGCGCTACCTGCCGGCGGCCTTCCTGCTCGATCCGCTGCTGAGGGTCATCGCCGCGGTCCCGCTGGCGCGGCTGTCGGAGTTGCTCGGCATGCTGCGCCGCCTGCCGCCGGCCGCGCAGCATGCGGGCCAGGAAACGCCGGCCCCGGTGCTGCTCCTGCCGCGGGTCCTTGAGCCCGCGCTGTGCCAGCGTCTCATCGCGCTCTACGAGGCGGATGGCGGACAGGAAAGCGGCTTCATGGTGGAGCGGGATGGCAAGACCGTCGGCGTCCACAACCCCGCGCACAAGCGGCGGCGCGACTGCACCATCACCGATCCCGCGCTGCAGGCGGCGATCCGCGCCCGCATCGCCCGGCGGATCGCGCCGGAGATGCGCAAGGCCTTCCAGTTCGCGCCGACGCGGATCGAACGCTACATCGTCGCCTGCTACGACGGCGCGGAGGGCGGGCATTTCCGCGCCCATCGCGACAACACCACCCCCGGCACCGCGCATCGCCGCTTCGCCGTCACCATCAACCTGAACGAGGATTTCGAGGGCGGGGAGCTGTGGTTCCCGGAATTCGGCCGCCGCCGCTACCGGCCGCCGGCGGGGGGCGCGGTGGTCTTCTCCTGCTCCCTGCTGCACGAGGCGACACCGGTGACCTCCGGCCGCCGCTATGCGGTGCTGCCCTTCCTGTATGACGAGGCCGCCGCCAGGATCCGGGAGGAGAACCGGGGCAGCCTGGTGCAGGAGGAAGCCGAGGCAACAGCCGGCACCCTCCCCGCCGCGGCGGTGGGAGGCTAGGCTGCCATCCGCTCACGGATCAGCCAGCATACGGGACCAGGCAGCATGACCGACGCCTCCGCCGCAGAGACCACCCCCCCGGGCCACGCCGTCATCATCGGCTTCGGCCTGATGGGCTGTGATATCGCCGCGATCTTCCTGGCCGGCGGCTGGCGGGTGACGGCGGTGGAGCCGGACCGCGCGAGCTGGCCGGCGCGGCTGGACCGGGTGGCGGAGTCCATCGCGCAGCTCGGTGGCGCCCCGGCGCGGGTGGATGCGCTGAATCTGGTGGCGGCGCTCTCCGATGTCGGCTTCGGCGATGCGGATGTGGTGGTGGAGGCGGTGCCGGAGCGGCTCGACCTCAAGCGTGCCGTCTTCGCGGAGCTGGACCGGCTGGTGCCGCCGGGCGTGCCGGTGGCGAGCAACGCCTCCGGCTTCCGCATCACCGACATCGCCGAGGGCTGCGCGACGCGGGAGCGCATGGCGAACCTGCACTTCTTCCTGCCGGCGCATCTGGTGCCGGGCGTGGAGGTGGTGCAGGGCGAATACACCGACAAGGCGGCCTGCGACCGGCTGGCGGAGATCATGCACAGCCTCGGCCGCAAGGTGATCCGCGTGGCGCGCGACGTGCCCGGCTTCCTGGCGAACCGCATCCAGCACGCGCTGATGCGGGAGGCCTTCCACGTCATCGATGCCGGGCTGGCCTCGGCCGAGGATGTGGACAATGCCGTGCGCTATGCCTTCGGCTTCCGCTACATCGCCGCCGGCCCGATCATGCAGAAGGAGCTGGCGGGGCTGGAGACGCAGCTTGCCGCGGCGCGGACCATCTATCCCAGCCTGCACAACGGCACGGAGCCGAGCCCGACCCTGGCGCGGCTGGTGGAGGAGAACCGCCTGGGCCCCAAGACCGGCCGCGGCTTCTGGGAGTGGACCGAGGAGAGCGCGGCGAAGGAGCGGGCGCGCTACGAGCGGATGCTGCTGGCCGCGGCGAAGCTGCTGCGGGAGGAGGGGTAGGACCGGCGGTCCTGCCCCCGCTCCATGCTCAACTCGCCTGGCCTGCCGTGACGCCGCCGGGCTGGCGCTCGGCACCCAGGCGCTGACAGAGCCGCACCGCCGGCGCGGTGATCACGGTGCAGACCACCGCCATGGCAACCATCGCGGAGAAGATCTGCCCGCCGATCAGGCCGGCATCGTGCAGCACCGCCAGGACCACGACCTCCATCAGGCCCTTGGTCTGCATCATCGCCCCGAGCGTCAGGCTCTCCGCCCAGGAATAGCCGAGGCGGCGGGCCGGCAGCGCGGTGCCCAGCAGCTTGCCGATGACGGTGGCCGCCACCGCGACCGCAAACAGGCTGAGGAAGGCGGCTGAGCCCGGCTCGATCAGGGCCTTCAGGCCGGTGGACATGAAGAAGAAGGGCAGCAGCACGATCGCCGTCACGGTTTCCAGCCGGGCGAGCAGCGCCGCCCGGCAGGCATCCGGCATGATGGCGCCGGCCACGAAGGCACCGATGAGATAGCCGGTGCCCAGCGCCTCCGAGACCGCGGCGGAGAGGATGGCCAGGGCCACCCCGGCCACCAGTAGCGCCTGCTCCCCGGCCCCGGCCAGCCTGGCCACCAGGGGCCGGACCACCAACAGCAGCAGGCCGAACCAGAGCGCCGCGGCGCCGAGGCAGAGCAGGCCGGCCAGCCCGTCCCCGGTGCCGGCCAGGGCCAGCAGGAGCGCCAGCATGATCCAGAGCGCGGCATCGTTCAGCGCCGCGAGGGCCAGCGCCGTCTGGCCGATCCGGGCCCGCAGCAGGCCCATCTCCTGCAGCACCGCGGCCAGCACCGGCAGGGCCGTCACGGCGATGCAGATGGCGGCCGCGACGACGAAGCCGGCAGGGCTGCCGAGCGACCCCACGGCGCCCGGCACGGCCTGCAGCATCCACATCCCGGCGCCAAGTCCAAGCAGCATTGGCACCGCGAAGCTCCCCAGCGCGATGGGGCCGAGCCGGCGGGCATCCTGCCGCAGCGTCGTGGTGTCGAGGTGCAGTCCGGTGACGAGGACGTAGAGGAGCACGCCCAGGCTGGCCACGCCATCAAGGGCGGCCAGCACCGGGCCGGTGAAGAGCGCCGCGTGCCATTCCGGCGCGACCTGGCCCAGCCCCGAGGGCCCGAGTGCCACGCCGACCAGGATCTGCACCACGGCGAGCGGCGCGACGCGACGGACGAGCCCGACCCGCCAAAGCAGCCAGGGCAGCAAGACGATGACCAGCGCGATGGCGAGCAGGCTGACCTTGGTGTGCACGGACAAGAGCTTCCCCGGGGATCCTGCAATGGTTAGCCCGGCATGCCCGGAAGCAGAAGCGGCCCGGCCATGGATGCCGGGAAGGGTGGTGCAGCCCTGTCCGGCCGCACCCCGCTATCCGCGCGGCAATTCCTGCTCCACCAGGGTCGCGAAGAAGCTGGCGCCGATCGGCAGCATCTCGTCGTTGAAGTCGTATTCGGGGTGGTGGACCGGCACGCCGCCCTTATCGGCGCCCTTCTGCCCCATCTTCACGAAGCAGCCGGGGCGCTTCAGCAGCATGAAGGAGAAATCCTCCCCGCCCATCACCGGCGGGCGCTGGCGGATGACGCGACTTTCGCCCAGCACCTTCGCGGCAGCGAGGGCGGCGCGCTCCGTCTCGGCGGGGTGGTTCACCGTGGGCGGGTAGAGGCGACGGTAAACGACTTCCGCCACCGCCTCATGCGCCGCGGCGGTGCTCTGCGCCACCTGGGTGATGAGGCGCTCCATCATGTCCTGCGTCTCCGGCCGCAGGGTGCGGACGGTGCCCTTCAGCTCGGCGACCTCCGGGATCACGTTGCTGGCGGAGCCGGCATGGAATTGCGTGATGCTGAGCACCGCGCTGTCCAGCGGATCGGTCCGCCGCGCCACCAGCGCCTGCAGCGCCACCAGGATATGCGCGCCGACCATCACCGGATCGATGGTGGTATGCGGCCGCGCCGCATGGCCGCCCACACCCCGCACCGTGATCGCCACTCGGTCGGAGGCCGCCAGCACCGTGCCGGGCACCACCGCGGCCTCGCCCAAAGGCAGGCTCGGGTCGTTGTGGATGCCGTAAACCTGGTCGCAGGGGAAGCGCTCGAACAGCCCTTCCTCGATCATCACCCTGCCGCCGCCGCCGCCTTCCTCGGCGGGCTGGAAGATGAAGTGGACGGTGCCGTCGAAATTGCGCGTCTCCGCCAGGTATTTCGCGGCGCCGAGCAGGGTGGCGGTATGCCCGTCATGGCCGCAGCCATGCATCTTGCCGGGGTTCCGCGAGCGATGGGCGAATTGGTTCATTTCCTCCATCGGCAGCGCGTCCATATCGGCGCGCAGGCCGATCGTGCGGGAGGAAGTGCCATTGCGCAGCACGCCGACCACGCCAGTCTTGGCAATTCCGCGATGCACCTCGATGCCCCATTCGGCCAGCTTCGCGGCGACGATGTCGCTGGTGCGGGTCTCCTCGAAGCCCAGTTCGGGATGGGCGTGCAGGTCCCGGCGCCACTCGGTCATCTCGGGCGCGAAGTCGGCGATACGGTTGAGGACGGGCATAGGCTCTCGGCTCCGGTCTGGTCCGGCGGCCATGCAAGCGCTGGGGGGCCGGTCTGTCGAGAGAGGGCCGCCGACCGGAAGCCCGCCTATGCGGCGGCTGCGACCTCCGGCCCTGCCAGCTCCACCCGGTCCCGGCCGGCCTGCTTGGCGCGGTACAGCGCCGCATCCGCCGCCGCCAGCGCGGCCAGCAGCGCCAGATCCGGCTCGCCCTCGCCCACCGGCGCAATGCCGATGCTTATCGTCACCGCGGCATCCGGCCCGGCCGGATGCGGCACGCTGGCGCGGATCATGGCGCGCAGGCGCTCCGCCACCTCGCGCGCCGCCGGAAGCGGCGTGTCCGGCAGCAGCGCCACGAATTCCTCCCCGCCGAAGCGGGCCGGCACGTCCCCGGCGCGCAGCGCGCCGGCCAGGGCCGCGGCGACGCCCCGCAGCACCGCATCGCCGGCGGCATGGCCGAAGCCGTCATTGATCGCCTTGAAGCGGTCCAGGTCGAAGGTCAGCAGCGCCGCCGGCCCGCCGCGCCGCCTTGCTGCCAGCAGGGCCGGCACGGCCCGGTCCTGGAAGCCGCGACGGTTGGGCAGGCCGGTCAGGCTGTCGGTCACCGCCAGGGCGGCCAGCCGCGCCAGCGCCGCGTCGCGCTGCCGCAGGGTGCGCAGCAGCAACATGCAGAAGAGCGGCGCCAGCCCGTCGAAGCCGGTCCAGAGCCAAGCCCAGGCATGGATAGGCCGGTGCCGATGCGAGAGGAAGGTGTGGTAGCCCTCATGCACCGAGAGCAGCGTGGCGAGCAGCAGCAATGCCGTCGCCGCCGCCAGCATGCCGCGCTGCCCGGATGGCAGCATCACGGCCTGGCGGGCGAAGCCGACAGCCGTCACCAGCCAGGCCACCGCCAGCAGCGCGCGCAGCGCCAAATAGAGATAGGCGCCCTCGTCCAAGATCAGTTCCAAGACCACCCCCGGCGGCTCGACGGTCGATTACCGTATCGTGACTAAGCTGGCACGGGAACGGGCCCGGGGGCGGGGGTAGGCGGGATGCCGCATTCCCCTTGCGGCCGGCGCGGACCGCTTCCAGGCTACCGCCATGCCCGACGACAGCCCCTTCCTGCTCGCCCTGGACCAGGGCACCACCTCCACCCGCGCCATCCTCTTCGGCCCGGATCTCTCGCCGCGCGCCACCGCGCAGCAGGAGCTGCCGCAGCATTTCCCCGCCCCCGGCTGGGTGGAGCACGAGCCGGAGGACATCTGGCAGGGCGCCCTGGCCACGCTGCGCGGGGCGATGGCGCAAGGGGGCGCGACGCCGCGCGACATCGCAGGCATCGGCATCACCAACCAGCGGGAGACGGTGGTGGTATGGGAGCGTGCCAGCGGCCGCCCCATCCACCGCGCCATCGTCTGGCAGGACCGTCGCACCGCCGAGACCTGCGCGAAGCTGCGCGAGGAGGGGCATGAGGCGCTGATCGCCGAGCGCAGCGGGCTGCTGGCCGATCCCTACTTCTCCGCCACCAAGCTTGCCTGGTTGCTGGACCATGTGCCCGGCGCGCGGCGGCAGGCGGAGCGGGGGGAGCTTGCCTTCGGCACGGTGGACAGCTTCCTGCTCTGGCGCCTGACCGGCGGCAAGGTGCATGCGACGGATGCGACCAATGCGGCGCGGACCATGCTGTTCGACATCCGCCAGGGCCGTTGGGATCCGGAGCTGCTGCGCCTGTTCGACATTCCCGCCGCCATTCTGCCGGAGGTTCGGGACTGCGCCGCGGAATTCGGCTTCACCACGCCGGATCTGCTGGGCGCGCCGGTGCCGATCCGCGGCATGGCCGGCGACCAGCAGGCGGCGACCATGGGCCAGGCCTGTTTCACGCCGGGCATGCTGAAATCCACCTATGGCACCGGCTGCTTCGCGCTGCTGAACACAGGGACGAAGCCGGTCACCTCGCGCAACCGGCTGCTGACCACCATCGCCTGGCAGCTCGGCGGGGAGCGCAGCTATGCGCTGGAGGGCGCGATCTTCGTCGCCGGCGCGGCGGTGCAGTGGCTGCGCGACGGGCTCGGCATCATCCGCGATGCCGCGGAGACCGGGGCGCTGGCGGCAAAGGCCGATCCGGCACAGGCGGTCTATCTTGTGCCGGCCTTCGTCGGGCTCGGCGCGCCCTGGTGGGATGCGGAGGCACGGGGCGCCATCTTCGGCCTGACCCGCGCCGCCGGCCGGGCGGAACTGGCGCGCGCGGCGCTGGAGAGCGTCGCCTATCAGACGCGCGACCTGTTGGATGCCATGCATGCCGATTGCCCGGAGGCAGGCGACACCATCCTGCGTGTGGATGGCGGCATGGCCGCCAGCGACTGGACCATGCAATTCCTGGCCGACCTGCTCGGCGCGCCAGTGGACCGGCCGGAGGTGAAGGAGACGACGGCGCTCGGCGCCGCCTGGCTGGCCGGGCTGCAATCCGGCCTCGTGCCGCCGCCGGGCTCGGCGGCGACGCATTGGCGGCTGGAACGCCGTTTCCTGCCGCGGATGGCACGGGAGGAAGCGGCGCGGCGCCATGCCGGCTGGCTGGATGCGGTGCGGCGGGTGCGGAGCGGGACATGAGCAACATCTTCCTGGTCGGCAATGGCGCCGGCTTCTCCGGCGACCGGGTGGATGCGCCGATCCCCGTGGTGCGCAGCCTGGTCCGTCGTGGCCTGCCGGCGGCGCTTTTCTTCGAGACGCTGGGCGAGCGCACCGTGGCCCTGGCGCAATTGGAACGGCGGCGCGACCCCGAACTCGGCTACGAGCCGATGCTGGAACGGCTGCTGGAGCCGGTGCTGGCCGACTGCTTCCGGCATCGCATCCCGATCCTGGGGAATTTCGGCGCCGCCAATCCGCCGGCCGCGGCGCGGCTGATTGCCCGGCTGGCGCTGCGGCTGGGGCTGCCGGATCTGCGCATCGCCGTGGTAGCGGGCGACGACGTGAAGGACAGCATCGCACTGGACCAGCTTCCGGTGCATGAGGCGGATGGCAGCATAGATACCCGCTCCGCCCGGCTGGTCGCGGCCAATGCCTATATCGGCGCGGAGCCACTGGTGGAGGCGCTGCGGCAGGGCGCGGATGTGGTGGTGGCGGGGCGGACCTCCGACCCCGCGCTGGCCATCGCGCCGCTCGTCCATCATTTCGGCTGGCGGCTGGACGACTGGGAGAAGCTGGCGGTGGGCGCCGCCTGCGGGCATCTGCTGGAATGCGGCAGCCAGGTGACGGGCGGCGTCTTCTGGGATCCCGGCTTCAAGGACATCCCCGATCCGGCGAATATCGGCTTCCCGATCGCGGAGGTGACGGCGGAAGGCGGGCTGGTCATCACCAAGCCGGAGGATACCGGCGGGATCGTGGACCTCCGCACGGTGAAGGAGCAGCTGCTCTACGAGCTGCACGACCCTGCGCACTACATCACCCCGGATGTGGTGCTGGACATCACCGGCTGCACGCTGGAACAGGTGGGCAAGGATCGGGTGGCGGTGCGCGGGCTGCGCGGCAAGCCGGCGCCGGACACGCTGAAGGTGACGGCGAGCTTCGAGGGAAGCTGGCTTGGGGAGGGCGAGGTTTCGGTCGCCGGCCCCAATGCCCTCGCCCGCGCCCGCGCCACGGCGGATGTGCTGCTGGAACGGCTGCGGCGGCGCGGACTGAATGTGCGGGCGCGGGTGGACCTGATCGGCGTCGCCAGTGTGCATGACAGCGACGACGGCGCGCTGTGGCGGGGATATGAGGGGCCGGAGCCGCCCGATATCCGCATCCGCCTCGCCGCCGAGGGCTCGGACCGCGACGCGGTGGACCAGGCGGCGCGGGAGGTGCTGGCGCTCCTCTGCTGCGGCACGGCGGGCACCGGCGGGGCGCGCTGGCGCCTGACCCCACGCATCCTGACTCGAAGCTATCTGGTGCTGCGGGAGCGTGTGCCGACCAGCGTGACCACCCGCACGGCACGGGAGATCGCGGCATGACGGAGATGGTGGAGGTCCCCCTGCACGCCGTGGCGCATAGCCGCGCCGGCGACAAGGGCAACCGCAGCAACCTATCGTTGATTCCCTACGACCCTGCGCTCTACCCGCTGCTGGCGGAGCAGGTGACGGAGGAGCGGGTGCTGGATCTGTTCCGCCACCGTGGCGCCACGCGCTGCCGGCGTTACGACCTGCCCCTGTTGCACGCCTTCAATTTCGTGGTGGATGACGTGCTGGAGGGCGGGGTGAACGCCAGCCTGAACCTGGACGGGCATGGGAAGACCCATTCCTCGCGCCTGCTGTCCCTGACCGTCCGGGTGCCGAGGGCGCTGCTGGGGCGGAAGGAAACGGGGCGGATGCAGCCATAGGCCGCCTCTGCCGTTTTCCCCGGCACGGCCGGAGCGATTTCCCCGGAGCGGGGCACGGCCGGAGCGATGGAGCGGTGAATGGACAACATAACCACCTTGATTGCCGACCCCGCGGCCTGGGCCGCGCTCGGCATGCTGGTGGCGATGGAGGTGGTGCTCGGGATCGACAACCTGATCTTCATCTCCATCCTGACGAACAAGCTGCCCGAGCATCAGCGGCGGCGGGCGCGGTTCATCGGGATCAGCGGGGCATTGGTCCTGCGCGTCGGGCTCCTCGGCTTGGTCTTCATCATCGTCCAACTCACCGAGCCGGTGGTGACTCTCCTCGGCCGGGATTTCTCCTGGCGCGATTTCATCCTTATCGCGGGCGGGTTGTTCCTGGTCTGGAAATCCACGAAGGAGATCCACCACAACGTGGATCCCGACCCCGGCCCGGACATGTTCGGCACGGCGGGGCAGATCGGCTTCGTCTCGGCGGTCGGGCAGATCCTGATGCTCGACATCGTCTTCTCGATCGACAGCATCATCACCGCGGTCGGCATGACCGATCATATCGAGATCATGATCGCCGCCGTCCTCATCGCCGTCGGCGTCATGCTGCTTGCCGCCAATCCGCTCGCCGATTTCATCCATGGCAACCCGACCGTGGTGATGCTGGCGCTCGGCTTCCTGCTCATGATCGGCATGACGCTGATCGCGGACGGCTTCGGCACGCATGTGCCGAAGGGGTACATCTATGTCGCCATGGCCTTCTCGGCCCTGGTCGAGGGGCTGAACATGCTGGCCCGCCGCGCCAGGCGGCGCCGGATCGCGGCGCGCCGGCGCATGGCCGCGCAGCGCTGAACAGGCGGGCCTCTGCGGCCGGGCGGTGGCACGCAACCGCCCCCCACCGGGCTAGCCCCCGGCGACGCCCTGCGTGTTCACATAGAGCGCGTAGAGCGACTGTGCCGCCGCCATGAACAGCCGGTTGCGATGGCGGCCGCCGAAGCAGAGATTGGCGCAGCGTTCCGGCAGGTGGATATGGCCGATCGGCTCGCCTGCGGCGTTGATGACGCGCACGCCGTCATAATCGGCGGTCATGCCCCAGCCGCACCAGAGATTGCCGTCCACGTCCACCCGGAAGCCGTCCGGCGTTTCGCCCGGCCTGCAGCCATAGAAGGTGCGGCGGTTCGTCAGGCTGCGTCCGTCGGCGCCGACATCATAGGCCAGGATGTTGCGCGGCTCGCTGCGGCTTTCGATGACGTAGAGGATGCGTTCGTCGGGGCTGAAGGCCAGGCCGTTCGGGTGGTTGATGTCATCGGCGACCAGCGTGAT
>CALGVL010000153.1 GCA_937930165.1 uncultured Acetobacteraceae bacterium | reverse complement strand
ACCCTTCGAGCGCATCACCATGGCCGAGGCCTTCCGCCGCTGGTGCAACGGCCTGGACATCCTGGCGACGGTGACGCCAGAAGGGGAAGGCGATGCCGCCGCCCTGCGCGCCGCCGCCGCCCGCATCGGCGTGCCGCCGCGCGAGGGCGAGGGCTGGGAGGACCTGTTCTTCCGCCTGGTCCTGGAACGGATCGAGCCGAATCTCGGCCGCGCCCGCGCCAGCTTCCTGACGCATTGGCCCGCGCCGCAGGCCGCCCTCGCCCGCCGCGACCCGGCCGAACCGCGTGCCGCGCTGCGCTTCGAATTGTTCGTGGCCGGGCTGGAACTCGCCAATGCCTTTGACGAGCTAACGGATCCCGCCGAGCAGCGCGCCCGCTTCACCCATGACTGCGCCGAGCGCCAGCGCCTCTATGGCGAGGGCTGGCCGGTGGACGAGGACTTCCTCGCCGCCCTGGAGCACGGGATGCCGGCGGGCAGCGGCATCGCCCTGGGCTTCGACCGGCTGGCCATGCTGGCCTCAGGCGCGCGGCGGATCAGCGACGTGCTCTGGCTGCCGATGCAGGCATAGGATCTCCTGGCGGCCGATTCACGGTTTCGGGCCATTCGGCCCTTCGCCGATCGGACGCCTCAAACGGGCCGCTTCGCCCCGAAGGAGGTCTGGCCGGGCGGGCCGCTCGCCTGTCCGCTCTGCCCATGCTCCCGCTGCGTCTTCGGCCCGCCATGCGCCTTGGCCCGGCTGCCATGCGGCTCGTCATCAGCGGGGCGACCAAGCGCCGCCCCGGCATCGGGGTCGAGGTCCAGGCGCTGCTGCATCTCCGGTTCGGAGACCAGCGCCTCCGCCGCCTGCGCCGCCGGCATGGAGAGCCGCACCAGCCCGCCATCCAATCCGGCCACCGTCGAAACCGGCAGGTATTCGTGCCCACCGCCCGAACCGGGATCGCTGCGGGTCAGCTTGATGTAGTTGCCCTCCACCCGGTCCACCGTGCCGAGATGGCGGCCATCGCTGCCGACGACCGGCATGTGGTCCTGGATCTCGCCAAGCGAGGTCCGCCATGCATTGGCCATATCGGAATTCTCCCCTTCGCGTCCCTGGGTGAACGGGTGGGGAGGCGCCCGGATGCAGCCTCAGGCGGGTTGTTCCGCGGGCAGGGCGGCGTGCTTCTCGGCCTCCCGCAGACGGGCCAGCATCGCCGCCGCATGCTCCCGCGGCAGGAAGTAGAAGACGAAGACGTAAGGGTCGGAAGCTTCGAAGACCGCCGGGTTGGGGCTGCCGCGCTGCATGGTGGCGCGGTCGAAGGTCGAGAGCGGCCGCCAGTCGCCCCAGAATTCCCAGAAGGCGTCATAGCCCAGCGCGTCGAGATAGGCCGGCACCGCATAGGTGGAGCCCGGCCGGTGCCGCTCCTCGATCTCGATGGAGAGGATGGGACGGCAGCGCAGCAGCGTCTCCCGCGCCCCGCGCAGCACCTCGTATTCCGCGCCCTCGGCATCCAGCTTCACCGCGGTCAGGTCGGTGAGGCCGAATTCGTCCAGGCGGCGCAGCGGGACAGTGTAGCGCAGCTCGGTGACGCGCGCCTCGCTGAGCGCGGCATAGCTCTTGGCGGTGGAGGCCCATTGCTCCTGCGGCACGCCGTCCAGCACGGGCAGGGTCAGGGCGATCTCGCCGCTTTGGTCACCCAGCGCCTCCTGCCGCAAACTCACATGCGGCGGCGGCACATCCCCGAAGGCGGCGCGGAGGCGGACGAAGGCGGCAGGCAGCGGCTCGAAGGCCAGGACGCGGCTGTGCGGCAGTTGCGCGAAGGGCAGGGTGAAGGCGCCGTCATGCGCGCCGACATCCAGCAGCGTGCCGGGCCGGTGCAAGGTGCGATGGAAGCCCAGTTCGTCCAATGCCGCCCCTCACCCCTTGCCGAGCCGCGCGATGAACTCCGCGAAGGCGGTCAGTTGCCCCCGGATGAAGTCCCGCGTCGCCTCATCGGTCAGTTCGCCGGAATCGGAGATCTTGCTCTTGGCGTTGCCGACCATGACCTCCGGCCGGGTCATGGCGATGGCCTCGACGAAGACCAGGGTCTGCCGCAGGTGATACTGCGCCCGCGCCCCCCCGAAGATGCCCATGGAAGCCGACTGGATCGCCACCGGCTTGCCGGCGAAAGGCTGGTTCGGCAGGCGGGAAAGCCAGTCTATCCCGTTCTTCAACACGCCGGGCATTGAGTAATTGTATTCCGGCGTCACGAAGATAACGCCATCCGCCTGACGGATCGCCTCGGCCATGGCCAGCACCGGGGCCGGAAAGCTCTGGGCCTGGATGTCGGCATTATAGAGTGGCATCTCGCCCAGGCCCTGCAGCGCCGTGATCCTCATGCCCTCCGGCGCCAGTTCCGGCAAGGCACGGGCAATGGCGGCGTTGTAGGACCCCTTACGCAGGCTGCCGCAGAGGCTGACGACGGAACAGGGACGGGCCATCGGTGCACTCCTCTCTCGCCGGGCGTCACGGGAGATGGGGCGCCGGGGTCAGGCCGCCAACCCGACTACTCGGCAAGCGATCCCGACACTATAGAATGTTGCTGATTCGGTCTAATCTGGAAGCCCTCGGCGTAGAACGTAAAATGCGCCGTAAGCTGCACCTGGCTTGAAGGGGGGACACGCTGATGAATGTCGGTGAAGTTCGCCGCCGATTGATGGCGAAATGGACCAGCAAGTCTGGCCTCGAGCTCATCAAGGCTGGCGGACCACTCGTGCAATCTCTGCTGCAGGGCAAGCCGGTTTCCCTTCAGCAGGCGGGTGACCTGATCTGCACTCCCGCCGATCAGGTTCCGACCTGGTGGGCAGAGCGCAATTACATCCTCGAGTGCGACCGCTGCGGCAATATCGTCGGGGCCGGCATCACCTTGATGCCGACACGGCACTCCTTCGAGGTTGATGGTCGCACCCTCTATGCTTGGTGCGCGATGGACTGCCTGATGTTTGCGGTGGTGATGAAGAAGGACGCCAGGATAAGATCCTTGTGTCCGGCGACGGGCACGCCGATCGCACTGACGGTGACTGTGGAAGGGGTCAAGGACGTGTCGCCGCCGACTGTGGCTGTCAGCCTCGCCTCTCCTGAGGGACCGGACATCCGCAAGGCGTTCTGTGATCGGACGAACTTCTATGCGAGCCGCGAGGTGGCTGAGAAGGCGACGAGGGATCAACCCGATATAGCCGTTGCGACCCTTGAGGAAGCGTTCCAGGTCGGCGTCGATCTCGCTAAACTCTTCTGATGCGTTACCGAGGCGGCAGCAAGCCTCGATCGGATGGCCGGCGATCTTAAGGCGAGCGAAGAGTCTTGCATGGCCTTGCCCGGCTTCCGTGGAGCGGTAGGAGCTTGCGGCGCCTCGGGCACGGCGCTGGTATCGGGTCAGGCCGCGAGGTCAATCGCGCTGTGGGTCGGCGCCCGACCGAAGCTCTGCCAGGGTATTGGCAAATTGTTCGGGTAAGGGTTGCACCAAGTCGAGCAGCGCGACGACTTGCAGGTTCACACTGCCGTTGAGGCGCATGTCTCTTGTCGCCAGCCCCGGAAAGCCTTGGCGCAGGCACAGTGGCGTTGTGCGGCGGTTACCCGGTGCCGGCGTGAACGGAAGTGGTCATGGATCAAGGCATGGATTGACAGGAAGCGGGCAAGCAAGGTCCACGGCCCCATCTCGTCTGCGCTTGATGGCCGGATGCTCTTGCTTTCCGCTCAGCACCACGGCATGAGTTCGTCACTGCGGCTATTGGGCCAGCCATTGACGAGGCGGGTCAGCAGGTTGGTGAAGTCGAGCTGTGGATCGACACCGTTCAGCTTGCAGATTGCAGCCACCATGGCCCGGCGTTCCCCGCCATCATCGCCGGAGGCAAGGAAGGCATTCTTCCGGCCGAGTCAGGGGGACCGGATGACGCGCTCGACGGTGTTGATGTCGAGTTCGATATCGCCATCGTCGAGGAATCCGACCAGGCCGGCACGGTGGTTCAACGAATAGTGGATCACCTTCGTGGTCGGGCTGCCGCCCGCCAGTCGTATCAGCTGCCGCTTGGACCAGGTGAACAGCTCCTCAACGCCGCCCCGATGGCCGCGTTCATTGCCCGCACGCCGGCAGCCGGGCCTTCCGGGTGGTTCCACACCGCCCCGACCACCGCCAGGAAATCCGCCCCGGCCTTGACCAGAGGCGCGCAATTCGCCGCGGTGATGCCGCCGATCGCGACGCAGGGAAGCTCGAACATCTCGCTCCACCATTCCAGGATGTCCGGCGTGGCGCGGTGCTTCGCCTCCTTGGTCGAGGTCGGGAAGAAGGCGCCGAAGGCGACATAGTCGGCCCCCACCTCCCCCGCCTCCATCGCCAGGTGGCGGGAGTTGTGGCAGGTGATGCCGAGCGTGCGGTCCGGCCCGAGGATGCGGCGGCCCTCGGCGTGGTTGCCGTCCTCCTGCCCCAGATGCGCGCCGTCGCAGCCGAGTTCCACCGCCAGGTCGGCGCGGTCGTTCATCAGCACCGCGACGCCGCGGGACTGCGCCACCGGCAGCAGCACCTCGGTGGCGCGGCGGATCGCGTCGTCATCCACATCCTTCAGCCGGATCTGCAGCGCCGCCACATCCCCGGCATCGAGGGCGCGGGCGAGATCCTCCGCGGCGAAGCGCGCCGGGTCCGGCAGGGAAGGCGGAGTGATCAAATACAAACGGCAGCGCGGGTGTTCCGCGCTGCCGCCATTCCGCCCGGACGGGCCAGCAGCCATCAGCCGACCGGCGACTTGTAGATGTCGATGATGTCGGAGAGCAGCTTCAGCGCCTCCGCCTTCGGCCGCTGGAAGGTGTTGCGGCCGATGATGGAGCCGTTGCCGCCGCCGGCATGGATGGCCTTCACCTCCTCCATGATGCCGCCGGTCTCCTTCGCCTCGCCGCCGGAGAACACCACCAGGCGGCGGCCGTTGAAGCAGGCCTGCACCACATGGCGGATGCGCGCGACCGGGTCGTTCACATCCACCGGGTACTTCTCATAGGTCTTCTTCGCGGCTTCCAGGCTGATCGCGCTGGTCGGCGGCTTCACCTTGATGATGTGCGCGCCGAGCAGCGCGGCCATATGCGCGGCATAGGCGCAGATATCCAGCGCGGTCTCGCCGGTCTTGTCCAGCATCGGGCCGCGCGGGTAGCTCCACACCACCACGGCGAGGCCGGAGGCCTTCGCCTCCTCGGCCAGTTCACGCAGTTCCTCCATCATCTCGAACTGATGCTCGGAGGACGGATAGATGGTGAAGCCGATGGCCGAGCAGCCCAGGCGCAGCGCGTCAGCGACGCTGCCGGTCACCGCCTGGTCCTTGGTGGTGGACAGGCTGTTGCTGCTGTTCACCTTCAGGATGGTCGGGATGGCGCCGGCGAAGCTCGCGGCCCCGGCCTCGATCATGCCGAGCGGCGCGGCATAGGCGTTCAGCCCGGCCTCGATCGCCAACTCGAAATGATAGCGCGGGTCATAGGCAGCCGGATTCGGGGCGAAGCTGCGGGCCGGGCCGTGCTCGAAGCCCTGGTCCACCGGCAGGATCACCATGCGGCCGGTGCCGCCCAGCTTCCCCTGCATGAGGATGCGGGCGAGATTCGCCTTGGTGCCGGGATTGTCGCTCTCGTACCAGGAGAGGATCTCTTTCACCTTCGGTGTGAGCTGCATCCGCACCTCCTCCAACTTTCCTTCGGCCTTGCTGCGATGTAGCGGACAGCACAACGCCTGTCATCTGGTGCGGCGGCGCGGGCCGCTCACCGCATCGCCAGCGATGCCGGCATTCGCGCGAGGAGCGCCGCCCTCGCCTTCAGCCGAGCCAGGCGGCGAGCTTCGCGCGCCCGCCGGGATGCTGCGGATCGAGCCGGCGCAGGTCGAGCGCCGGCGGCCGCACCGGCCAGACTACCGCCCCCGCCTCCGCCGCAGCGGCTGCGACGGCGGGAAAGGCCGGGCAGGCGGGATCGAGGATCAGCAGCCGCGCCCCCGCTCGGATCGCCGCCAGCGCATGGCCCGGCGCATCGCCACAATCGAGCGCGGCCCAGTGCCGCGCCCCGGGCCACGCCGCCGCGGCGCGGGCGACCAGGGCCAGGAACCAGGCTGCGCCCAGGCTCCCCGCCGCGCCGGGGGCGGAGAGCAGCAGCACGCCGCGCGGGCCGGCAGCCGCCAGCGCGGCCTCGGCCTGCGCCGGGTCATGCACGATGACGGCCGGGGCGGCCTCGGCCGCCGCGCCTGCCCCCAGTTGGCGTTGACCCGTCCCGGCGCCCATGCGAAGCCTTCCAGCATGCCGGGATGGCCGCGTCCAGCGCAGCGTTCCGGCCGATCGATTCATAAATCCTCGGTCTGCGGGAGCGGGATGAGCGACGGTACGGGCGACCCCCTGATGCAGGCGGCGGCAAGGCTGGAGGCGGGGGTGGAGCGGCTGGCGCAGGCGCTGCCAGCCGCCCTGGCCCGCGCCCATCCGGCGCCGGCCGATATGGTCCCGCGCGCCGAGGTGGCGGCCCTGGCGGAGCGCCTGGATGCGACCATCGCCCGGCTCCGCGCCGCCATGCAGGATGAGTTCCGCCACAGCGACGATCGGGGCGAGGAGGATTAGGAGGTGGGGCAGGTCACCGTCCGGGTGAACGGCTACAACCACACCATCGGCTGCAAGGATGGTGAGGAACAGCACGTCCTCAACCTGGTTTCCCAGATCGAGGACAAGGTGCGGGTTATCCGCGCGATGGGCGGCCAATTCTCGGAAGCGCGCATGCTGCTGCATGTGGCGCTGCTGCTGGCCGACGAGTTGAGCGACCTGCGGGCCGAGATGGCGCGGCAGCCGGGCGCCGCCGCGATGCCCGCCCAGGCCGCGCCGGCGCCTTCGCCCGACCCGCAGCTCGCCGAGCGCCTGGCCCGCATCGCCGAGCGGATCGAGGGCATTGCCCAGACCCTCGACCGTCCCTAGCCGGGGGCCTGCCGGCACCCTATATGGGCTGGGCGGGGCTGCCCGGTGCGTCAGGCAATTCATCCCCGGGGCCAATGAGCATCCTCCGGGAGCTGGCACTGTCCGGATCGTGGTCCGGATACCTGGCGCCCACCTGCTAGCGCAGGCCTTGGGAGGGTGAGACGCCAACGGCCATGGTGGCTCCGCACTCGCTTTCCCCCTCCATCCCCGATCCGGCGCTGCTGCAGGAGCTGAAGGCGCAGGCGCGCCTCGCGGCCTTCGAGCGCCGCGCCAGCTGCGACCCGCGCAACGGGGTACGGCTGGCCGGGCATGTGCTCGCCACCTGCCCGCCGCCGCCCGGTGCCGTGGTGGCCGGCTTCTGGCCCATGGGCCCCGAGATCGACATCCGCCCGCTGCTGCTGGCGCTGCTCGGGCGCGGCCATGTGATCACCCTGCCGGTCACGCCGCGGCGCGGCCAGCCGCTGCGCTTCCGCCGCTGGCGCTGGGGCGAGGCGCTGGCCCGCGGTCCCCTCGGCACGCGCCAGCCCGCGCAGGGGGAGGAACTCCGCCCGGACTGGCTGCTGGTGCCGCTGCTGGCCTTCGACCGCGCCGGCCGGCGCCTCGGCTATGGTGGCGGCTATTACGACCGGACCCTGGCCTGCCTGCCCGGCGCCACCGCCATCGGTTGCGCCCATGCGGCGCAGGAGGTGCCCGAGGTGCCGGCCGGGCCGGAGGATGCGTTACTCCCCCGCGTGGCAACCGAGGCGGGAGTGATCGAATGCGGAGCGTGAGCGCGTGAGGATCCTGTTCCTGGGCGATGTCGTCGGCCGCACCGGCCGGGACGCGGTGGTGGCGGCTCTGCCTGGGCTGCGGACGCGGCTTTCCCTCGATCTGGTGGTGGTGAACGGGGAGAATGCCAGCCACGGCTTCGGCCTGGCGCCGGAGATGGCGCGCGCCTTCCTGGCGGCGGGGGCGGATGTGATCACCCTCGGCAACCATAGCTGGGACAAGAAGGAGCTTATCCCCTACATCGAATCCGAGCCGCGGCTGATCCGGCCCATCAACTACCCGCCCGGCACGCCGGGGCGCGGCGCCTGCGTCGCGGAACTGCCCGGCGGCCGCCATGCCCTGGTGGTGAACGCCATGGGCCGGCTGTTCATGGAGCCGCTGGACGACCCATTCCGTGCCGTGCAGGCAGAGTTGCAGAAGCATCGGATGGGCCAGGGCGGCACCATCCAGGCCGCGGTGATTGACTTCCATGCCGAGGCCAGCAGCGAAAAGCAGGCCTTCGGCCATAGTTTCGACGGCATGGTGAGCCTGGTGGTCGGCACCCACACCCATGTGCCCACGGCCGACCATCAGATCCTGCCCGGCGGCACCGCCTATGTGACCGATGCCGGCATGTGCGGCGATTACGACAGCGTTATCGGCATGCAGAAGGCCGGCGCCTCCCTGCGCTTCTGGCGCAAGATGCCGGGCGAGCGGCTCTCCCCGGCAGAAGGCGAGGCGACCATCTGCGGCCTCTTCGTCGAGACCGACGACGCGACCGGCCTGGCCCGCCGGGTCGAGCCGCTGCGGCAGGGCGGACGGCTTTCCCAGTTGATGCCGGAGGTCTGAGCCGGGCGCTCCGCCGGAGCCGGAATGCTCCGGCGCCAGGATTCACCGGCTTGTCATCCCCATTCTCCGCACACCGATGCACAATCATCGGTAGCAGCGCGGAGATGTCCGATGGGCAGTTTACACTCCTTCCGCTACCATTCCGGGCGGTCGCTGCTGGGCGGCGCGGCCTGCGGGTTGAGCTACGAGGGCGCCCTGCGCGATGCCATCGCGGCGGAGGAGCGCGAGTGGCGGCGGCAGGCCGCACAGGCCCGCCGGATGCCGACACGCCCCCGGCTGCCGCGCCGGGAAGCCGAGCGGAACGAGGCAACGCCGCGCGGATCGCAGGAAGTACGGTCCACTGCAGCCAACCGATGACCCGAAGCCGGTTCAGCCGCTCCGCTGCCTCACTCTCCCCGGATGGCGGCGCGCATGGCTGCCGCCGCCGCTTGGTCACGCGGATCGGCGCTGCCGCTAAGGCCGGCGATGGCACCCTCCCTGTCGGCCGCGGAGCGGTTCTGGCTGAGCTTGCGCTTGCCTGTCAGCCGCTCGATGCGGAGCGCGAGGCCGACAATCCCCTTTAGCTGACCGGCGACGAATCCCGCCGGCGCGTCCGTCACCTGCCAGGGCTGCGGTTGCGCGGCCTCCTGCGCCTCGGTCAGGCGCGTGACGATATCCAGCAGCCGATCCGGATCCTCGACGATCTCGACCGGGCCTTCGGCATGGACCACCTCATAATTCCAGGTGGGGACCACCCGGTGGTGCTCCGCCTTCGAAGGGTACCAATTCGGCGAGACATAGGCCTCCGCCCCGCGGAACACCGCGACGGCCCGGCCGACCCCGGCCAGCCGGCGCCAATGCGGATTGGCGCGCGCCACATGGCCGAGCAGCAGCCCCTGCCCGCCCTCCTCCGGCACCAGCACCAGCGGCAGATGGGTGATGTCCGGCACGCCATCGGGACCGTTGGAGACCAGAAGCGCCAGGCGAGCTTGGCGGATCAAGCCGTGCAGGATCTCCGGGCGGTCCTCCCGGAAGGCGGGGGGGTCGTAGAGCATGCCGGCAGCGTGAGGGAGAGGTTGACGCGGCGCAAGCCGCCCGGGCCGGGATGGCGCATTGGGCAGCGGATCGCGACCGCGGGACGGATCACGGCTGCGGCGCCTTCCATCGGTGCCGCGGGCCGGAACCGGCGGTCCCGCAGATGAGGATGCCAGGCCGACGATGCTGCCCGCCGCCAGCGCAACCAGCTCATCGTCTTCCGCCGGCTTGCCATCTCGGCCGGCATCCTGCTGACCGCGGGGCTGGAGCTGACGGCGATCCCGGCGGTGTGGACGGTCGGGCTCAGCCTCTTCGCCGGCCTGCAAATGGCGCTGAACCAGCCGATCCGCATCGGCGACGCGGTGCTGGTGGTGCCGCTCGGCTATCTGATCGAGCGGCCGATCCGGGACTGGACGAAGAGTTCCGCCCAGTTGCTCGAAACCATCCATGTCTATCTGGACTATGCGGTGCCGGTGGAGGCAATCCGCAGCAAGGCGCGGGAAATCCTGGGCTCGACGCCGCTCTGGGACGGGCGCGCCTGGGCGGTGCAGGCCTACCGCGCATGCGGGTGGCGATGACTGGCGGCAAGGCACAGGCGCAGGCCCAGGCGGCGGAATGAGCCGCCATCCGGGCCGGTACATCACGGCTTGCGATCGCGCGTTCCCGGCGCTGGCGATTGCTGGACCTCGGCGGCGGCGCTTTCGGTTTCGGCCCGGTCGTCGCTGGGCCTGCCCTTCGGCTCCGCCGCGCCTGCCGCGCCGGCCTCCCCGGCCTCGCCAAGGGGCGCACCCCGCGCCTTCTCCTGCGGCGTCCAGCCTTTCTCCTCGTCCTGCCTTTCCTTGCTGCCGGCCATTTTCCTCTCCCTCAGCACCAGGGCGAAGCGCCGGGACAGAGGCAGGGTTCCACGGCACCGCCGCCGCTTGACGGCACCCGGCAGGCATCTTCTGCTTGGCGCAACGCCATGCATCACGGGGGAAATGCCATGCCAGGACGCCGCATGCTGCTTGCCGGCCTCGCGCCGCTGCTTCTCGCACCGAGGCTTGCCGCGGCCCAGGGGGCGGAGTCCTGGCCGAGCCGACCGATCCGCGTGATCGTGCCCTATTCGCCTGGCGGGCAGTCGGACACGGTGATGCGGCTGCTGCAGCCGAAGATGGCGGAATTCCTTGGCCAGCCCTTGGTGATCGAGAACCGGACCGGGGCCGGCGGCTCCATCGGCGCCGGAATCGTCGCCGGCTCGCCGCCCGATGGCTACACGCTGCTCTTCGAGAGCTTCGCCTTCCTGGTGGTGCCCTTCATCACCCGCGGCCTGGCCTTCGACTACGAGACCGCCTTCGCCCCCATCGGCCAGGCGGTGGCGGCGCCCTATGTGCTGGCGGTGCGGCGCGACTTCCCGGCGCAGGACCTGGCCGGCTTCGTCGCCCATGCGAAGGCGCATCCCGGCGTCACCTACGGCACGCCGGGCATCGGCACGGTGGGGCACCTGGCGGGCGCGCTGCTGGCGCGCGAGGCCGGCATCCGGCTGGAGCACGTCCCCTATCGCGGCGGCGCCGATGCGGCGCGGGATGTCGCCGCCGGGACGATCGACGCGGTCATCATCACCGCCAATTCGATCCGCCCGCTGGTGGAGGATGGCCGCGCCAAGGGCATCGCCCTGACCAGCGCGGAGCGGCGCGGCAGCATGGCGAACCTGCCGCCCATCGCCGAGAGCGGCTATCCCGGCTTCGACCTGACGAGCTGGAACGGGATGTTCGCCCCCGCCGGCACGCCGGCGCCGGTCATGGCAAGGCTGGAGGCGGCGCTGCGCCATGCCACCTCGGACCCCGAGATCCGCCACCGTCTGGCCCTGACGGGCAATGATGCCGTGACCGGCACCGCCGCGGATTTCGCCGCCCGCATCCGGCGCGAGCGCGAGATGGTGCGGCGGATCGTGCAGGAGACGGGGATGAAGGCGGAGTAGCGGGGGATCCGCGGCGGCGGCGCCAGGTCGTTCGACACCGAAGATGCGCTGTCCGCCATCACGCGGGCTCCGCTCTGCAGGGAGGCGGATCAGCCCTCCCCCTCATTGGGGATGTGCAGCACCACGCCGCAGGCCTTGCAGTGCACCGCATCCGGCTCATGCCGCGACAGGCCGCAGGAAGGGCACTCGTATCGCACCTTCGCCGGCCGGAACAGCGTCTGCGCCAGGCGCAGGAACAGGGTCACGCCAGCCAGCATGATGATCACGGAAAGCAGCCGCCCTGTCGTCCCTGGCAGGGTCACGTCGCCATAGCCCGTCGTGGTCAGGCTGGTGACGGTGAAGTAGAGGGCGTCGGCATAATTCCTGATGCCCGGATTGGTGCGGTGCTGCGTCTCGAACACCAGGCCACTCATGATGAACAGGAAGACCCCGAGCTGCGTGGCGGCGAGCGTCGCTTCCTCGTTGCGGCGGAAGAAGGGCAGATCGCTGCGCAGGGTGGCGATCAGCCGCACGGAATGCAGCAGCCTGAGGGTGCGCAGCACACGCAGGAAGGCGAGGGCCCCCTGCAGCAAGGGCGCCAGCAGCAAGGACAGGATGGCCAGAAGGTCGGCAAGGTTGAGCGGGTGGATCAACTGCCGCATCGGCCGGTGGCTGGCCATCAGCCGCAACCCGAATTCCACCAGCAGCACCAGGCCAAGGATGACATCCACCACCAGCACGATCACCGTTCGCGGCAGGAAGGAAGCGGCGATGATCCAGCTGATGCTGACCAGATCCAGTATCAGCAGCCCATAGCGGAACCGCTTGGCCGCCGGCGCATCGGCACGGTGGAGATAGCGCAGCCACACCCGCAGCTCCCCACTATGGGTCGGCGGGAGGGCTGCGCCCGTCACTGGAGTTTTCCCTACAGCGTGCCGCCGCGCCGCCCGGCCATGGCGCCCAGCCGCAGCCTGAGCGCGTTCAGCTTGATGAAGCCCTGGGCGTCGAACTGGTCGTAGGCGCCCTGGTCCTCCTCGAAGGTGACGTGCTTCATGGAGTAGAGGCTGTTCGGCGACTGGCGGCCGGTGACGATGGTGTTGCCCTTGTAGAGCTTCAGCCGCACCGTGCCGGTCACGCTCCTCTGGCTCTCATCGATCAGCGCCTGCAGCATGCGGCGCTCCGGCGCGAACCAGAAGCCGTTGTAGATCAGCTCCGCATAACGCGGCATCAGGCTGTCCTTGAGGTGCGCGGCCTCGCGGTCCAGGGTGATGCTCTCGATGGCGCGGTGCGCGACGTGCAGGATGGTGCCGCCGGGCGTCTCGTAGCAGCCACGGGACTTCATGCCGACGAAGCGGTTCTCCACCAGGTCCAGGCGGCCGATGCCGTTCTCCTTGCCCAGTGCGTTCAGCTTCGTCAGCAGCGCGGCGGGGGAGAGGCGCTCGCCATTGATGCCGACGGCATCCCCGCGCTCGAATTCGATGGTGATCTCGGTCGGCTTGTCCGGCGCGGCCTCCGGGCTGATGGTGCGCTGCCAGACCATCTCGTCCGGTGCCTGCCAGGGATCCTCCAGGATCTTCCCCTCGCTGCTGCTGTGCAGGAGGTTGGCGTCCACGCTGAAGGGCGCCTCGCCGCGCTTGTCCTTGGCGATCGGGATCTGGTGGGCCTCGGCGAATTCGATCAGCTTGGTGCGGCTGGTCAGGTCCCATTCGCGCCAGGGGGCGATGACCTTCACATCCGGCTTCAGGGCGTAGTAGCTCAGCTCGAAACGGACCTGGTCGTTGCCCTTGCCGGTGGCGCCATGGGCCACGGCATCGGCGCCGGTCTGCTCGGCGATCTCGATCTGCCGCTTGGCGATCAGCGGGCGGGCGATGGAGGTGCCCAGCAGGTACTGGCCCTCATAAAGCGCATTGGCCCGGAACATGGGGAAGACGAAGTCGCGGACGAACTCCTCCCGGAGGTCGTCCATGAAGATGTTCTCCTCCTTGATCCCCAGCAGGCGGGCCTTGTCGCGGGCGGGGCCGAGTTCCTCCCCCTGGCCGAGATCGGCGGTGAAGGTCACCACCTCGCAGCCATAGCTGGTCTGCAGCCATTTCAGGATGACGCTGGTGTCGAGCCCGCCGGAATAGGCGAGCACCACCTTCTTCACGTCCTTTACGCGCATGGTCCGTTCCTTGCATGCCCCCGGACGCCCAGGGCGGGGTCGGCCGGGAGGGGAAATCCGGGGCCGTAGGCCGAGCGGCGGGCCCCGGGAAGGCCCCCTCTTCGCCGCTCCGGCGGCAGGGGTAAAGAGGCTACTTGCGCGGCGCTCCCGCTTCGTGGTTCCATCACGAGGATGGCATTTCACATACAATTGTGCGTGGCCGTCATGATCGGCCTGACTGCCGCACTCGCCCCCGCCCGGGCCGAGGCGCCGGCCGCACCGCTTGCGATGACGCTCCGCGCCCCGGTGCTGGATGCCGATGCCGTGCCCTATCTTAATGCAGCCGGACGGGCGGACTACCAGCGTTTCGTGCAGCAGGCCACGCCCCGCGCCTTCGCCGTGGCACCGGATGGGTCCTGGGGCTGGGCCTCCGCCCTGGAGACCCAGGCCGCCACCGATGCCCGCGCCCTGGAGATCTGCAACCGCTGGACCGGCGGCAGCAGCACCGGCAGCGGCGGCAATGGCGCCGGCGGTGGGGCCTGCAAGCTCTATGCCCGCAACCTGGACGTGGTCTGGCCAGGCCGGGAGAGCACCGCCTCCGTGGCCAGCGAGACCGCGCTGGAAAGCGGCCCGGGCTGGAGCCTGGTGCCGGATGCGCGCTTCTTCTGGCAGGGTCCGCAACGGGCGCGCGGCGTCTATGTCTGGGCGCATGGGCGCGCCGCCGGCGGCCAGGACAGCCGCGGCAGCCAGCCCCAGCCGCATGTCCGGGTCTTCAACAATGCCGGCTATGACGTGCTGCGCTTCGACCGCGCCCCGGAAACCGACGAGACCGACACTGCCGCCGCTTGGCTGCACAGCGCCCTGAAGGCGTTGCGGGCCATGGGCTATCAGCGGGTGGTGGTGGGCGGCCAGTCGCGCGGCGGCTGGAATGCGTTGCAGGCCCTGGACCAGCCAGGGTTGGTGGATGCGGTGGTGGCGATCGCGCCAGCCGCGCATGGCCCCACCGGCAGCCCGGCCTGGGCCTGGGCGCTGGACGACCTGAAGCGGATCATCGCCGCGGCGCGGAACCCGGCCGCGCGGGTCGTCATCGCCAATTTCGCGCGGGACGAATTCGATCCGGATCCGGAGGGCCGGGCCAGGATCTTCCGCAGCCTGCAGGCGCCGCAGGTCCACAGCACCCTGTTCCTGGACCGGCCGGCCGGGCTGGAAGGCCATGGCGGCGGCGCCGATGCGCGCTTCACCCTGCGCTACGGAGCCTGCCTGCTGGCCTTCACCGAAGGCCGGACGGACCGCTGCGGCTAGCCTGCGATCGTCCCGGCGCCGTCAGGCCGGCGCCCGCGCCCGCATCTTCCGGCTGCGGGCGGTGCGCAGCGTCTCGACCAGCGCCGCGACCTTGGCCTCCCATGAGAAATGCCGCCCGATATGGGCAAGCGCGGCCTCGGCCAGGGCCTGCCTTTCCTCGGCGGAGCGCATCAGCCCAATGATGGCGTCGGCGAAGCCCTGCGCGTCGTCGGCGACCCGCAGATGCACCCCCGGCGTGACCTGCAGCCCCTCCGAGCCGATGGTGGTGGCGACGACCGGGCAGCCATGCGCCATGGCCTCCAGCGCCTTGATCTTCGTGCCCCCGCCGAAGCGGTACGGGACCAGGGCCATCTGCGCCCCGCCATAGAAGGCCTCGACACTGTCCACGAAGCCCCGGATGACGACGCCCTCCCGGCCGTGCTCCCCGGCCCAGTCCGGGATGGCGGGCCCGGCAATGTGAAGCTCGGCATCGGCGGCCCGCGCCCGCACGCGGGGCCAGATCTCCCGGAGCAGCCATTCCAGCGCATCCCGGTTTGGGGCGTGCCAGAAATTGCCGATGAAGGCGACATAGGAGCGCCCCGCCATCGAGGCGCCGCGCACCGGATCGGCCGCGACCGGGCTGTAGAAGCAGGGCACATCCGGGAAGAAGGAGCGCAGGACGCCGAGATCGTTCTCGCTGATCGCCAGCAGCGCATCGGCGCGCGCATACCAGCGGCGCTCATACTGCAGCCAGGCCATCCAGGTGGAGAATGCCTTGGCACGGCGGACCGCGCCCTCCGCCTTCTGCCACTCGCGGTAGCGGGAAACCATGCAGGCATCCTGCACGTCCATCACCACCGGGGCACCCGCGGCCGCATCCATGTACTGCGCCATCTGCGGGAATTGCAGGATGACCGCGACCGGATCATGCGCCGCGACGAGGCGCGCGATGCTGGCGGCCATTTCGGGGCTGGACAGGTCGCGTGCCTCGCGCGGCACGTTCGTCACTGCCTGCAACGGCCAGGCGAGGCGGCCGCGCAGGGGCCTCGGCGCCGCGAGGATGGTGGTGCTGGCGCAGATGCGCGCAAGGGCGCGGCGCCCGGCTTCCGGATCGTTCGGCGTCTGGTCGAAGGAGATGAAGTGGATGTCGAAACTCGCAGCCAGGCGCTCCAGCAGCTGGAAGCAGACCACGCCGCCGCCGATGCCGCAGAGCGGGTGGTACAGCCAGGGCGCGGCAACCACGATCGCCTCGCGATGCCTGGTCCGATCCGGCGCAGACACCGGATGCTCAAGTGTGTTGCCGTCAGCCATGATCGCTCCCAGAAGAGATGTCGGCGTCGCGGCAATGCCGTGACGCCCGAGAATGCCGCCGGAACGATGCCGGCGAGGGGCAGCGCGGCGCGGATCTAACAGGCGGCGCCGCGGCACGACAAGGCCGGGAGGCATGGGGCAGCCGCGTGCGCAACCAGACGTGTCCATCCGCCGCACCACCGGCACCGGCGGGATCCCTCCGCCTCATGGGAGCGTCCTGTTCACCTCGGCCTGGAGCAGAACGAGCCGGACCGCCTCCGGATCGATTCCGGCGTCGAATTTCCTGGCAAGGGGCATGCCGCAGGCACTCGCCGCCGGCAGGTCGGCGGCGCGCAGGACCGCCGGGCTGTAGCCCGCCATCCGCTGGTACAGCGGCGCTGGACCCTGGGCTGCGGCAAAGGGCGATGCCCCGAGGATGGTGTGGAAGAAGGTCTCGTCGGGAATGCTGGAGAAGCGGAAGAAGCGCGCGTACCAGGGGTTGGCATCCAGGAATTCCAGGATGTGGCGGGCGCAGGCGGCGGTGAGGCACCACCATTGGGCCCCGACCATCGGCGTCATGCCGTGCAACCCGCGCGCCAGGTCGCGCTTGCCCAGCCGCCAGCTGTTGCGGTTGCGCCAGCACAGCAGCGCGGAATTGGCCCCCGGCCCGGCAGGGCGCGATACCAGAAGCGGCGCAGGCTCTTCTGGTCTATCGGCTCCATCGCGGCGAAGGTCAACTCGATATGCTCGCGCCCGTCGAACAGGAAGGAGGCGACCTCCGGCGTCGGGCGCAGCGGCAGATGCGCGCCGCTCAGCAGCGCCAGATAGCGGGTGGCGGGATCGCGCAGCGCCTCCCGCATCAGGGCCAGCGTCGCTTCGACCATGGCGAAGCCGCCCCAGGCGATCCTGCGGCTGCATGCGGGAGGCAGGATGGTGCAGCGCGGCGGAGCCAACCTCGCCAGTTCCGCCCGCGCCGCGGCAGCCGAGCCAGCGGAGCAGCGTCGCCAATTGCGGCACATTGTCATGCGCAAGGACCAGGCCGGCGTGTCCCTGGAGATCCCGGCCGGCACCGCCGGCCCCGTCCATCATGGCATCCGCCCTTGCGGTCCCCTGCGTGAAGCCAGGCAGCGGCCGCGCCTGCGCGCTCCCGGTCAGGGGAATGCATCAAGCTGGTTCTTTCGGATGCGGCCAGGGCAGACATGTCATGGCGCCGCAATCCCCGACACTGGAATTCGCGTGATCGGCGAACCGGCCGTCAGGACGAACAGGCCGGTCGGTGCGAAGGCGAGAGGAAGCCGCACGGGCCGCGGCGACGGGCGCAGCCGTCCGCCCTTAATCCCCAAGGAGGCCAGCCGCAGGATGCCGTCGCTGGCCGGGAGCGGATGCATCCTGTTCCGGGCGGCGGAGCCGCGCGGTGACATTGGCGCGGAAGGCTTCGATATGCCTGCGCATGGCCTCCGCAGCCCCGGCCGGGTCACGGCGCGCGACCGCCTGCTGGATCTCCCGGTGTTCCCGCAGGACATCCGCCTGGTGTCCCTGCTCGTTCAGCGAGATGAACCAGAAGCGCACCGCCCGGTCATGCAGGTTGCGCAGGATGTCGAAAAGGATGCCGCTCCGCGAGGCGCCGGCGATCAGGTCGTGGAATTCCCGGTCCAGCAGCATCATCGCCTCGGTGTCGTGCCGGGCAAGCGCGGAGCCGGTCCGCTCCAGGACCTCCCCCATCGCGGCCGCCTCCTCCGGCGTGGCGCGCTCGGCGGCAAGGCGGACGCAGTGGCATTCGTTGACCATGCGCGCATCGATGATCTGCAGCAGCTCGTCCAGGTCAATCGGGCGGACCTGGATGCCCTTGCGCGGCCGGATGGTGACCAGCCCCTCCAGGCGAAGCCGGGCGAGGGCGTGATGCACCGGCATGCGGCTCAACTGCAGCCGCTCCGCCACCTGGGCTTCGTTCAGCCTCTCGCCCGGGGCGAAGCGGCAGGTGATGATGTGGTGCTTGATCGCCTCATAGGCCTGGTCCTTCAGCAGGGTTACCCGCATCCTGGCCTCGGCGCCCCCCTGCCGTCCCGCCGGCCCGGAGGCGGAGGTCGAAGAGGGGAGGCGCTTCCGCAGCTTCACGCTCCGCTCCCCCTTCGGCCAATGCCTGCGTAGCGGCCCAGGATCTTCTGCTGGATGCCGCCGATCACCGGCAGGGTGCCGCCGAACATGACGGTGCCGGGATGCAACTCATGGCCTGCCGCGCGGTAGGCGGCCACCGTGTCGCGCGGGTCGCGCATGGCGGCGATGCTGCCTTCCTGATAGGGGGCGCGGCCCTCGCCCTCATCCACCCAGGAGCGGATCTCCTGGCTGTCCCAATGGCCGGCCACATCCTCGAAGCGCCACAGCGCCGTGCCGACCGGCTTCGGGCACATCTGCTTCGAAACGGTGATGGAGTAGCTCTCCACCTTGCGGTCGGTGTGGTCGGATCCGACGCCCACCCACCAGGCGCCGTCCGCATCGACCAGGATGAAATACTCGGCCTCGCCGCTGGACTCGGCGCCGAGGCAGTCGATCTCCGGGGCGGTGGTCAGCAGTTCCGCGCCGGCCCGGTAGAAGCAGGGCGTGCTGGGCGGCGGGGCGACGCCGAGCAGGCGAAGCTCCTCGATATGCTCCTGCACCTTGTGCGGATCGCGGCCCGTCCAGCCGGCGATCACCAGGTCCCGGATCGCGACGGTGCGCCGCACAGCCCGGCCGTCTGCATGGAATTCGAAGGCGAGCTCGGTCATCGGCAGATCTCCGCTTGTCCGGGGATGGCTACTGGATCTCGGCCGCGCGGCGCAGGCTGCTGATCATGGACACATTGAGCAGATAGGCATGGGCCTTCGCCGGGTCGGAGGCGGCCTCCGCCATCCGTTCGCGGAAGGCACGCTGGGCCTCGGGGTCCTTGGCTTCCAGGTTCTGCTTGTTGCTGATGGTCTGGCGCTGCACATGCTCGATCGTCACCCCGCGCCGCTGACGATCATAGAGATCCAGCAATTCTGCCGGCGCATCGCCGTGCCAGACCGCGGCAAGCTTATCGGCCAGATTAACGGCATCATGCACGCCGCCATTCAGCCCCATGCCCCCCAGAGGATTGTTGATATGCGCCGCGTCGCCAGCCAGCAGGATGCGGCCCTGGCGATAGCTCCGCGCGACGCGCTGGTGCACGCGGTACAGGGTGCGGTGCCGCGTCGGGTAGTCGTCGCGGCCCGGGACGATGCGGCCGAAGCGCGCCCGCGCGCATTCGTCGGTCAGCGTCACTTCGTCCGGCACCTCGGCCGGCACCGGGAACATGGCGCGCCAAAGCCCGGGGACGCGCAGGAGGAAGAACCACTCCTCCGGATCCGCATAATAGGAGACATCGGCGAGGCCGGGGATCAGCCCGGCGAAATCGAAGGGGGTGGAGAGCACCAGGAAGCGTTCCGGCCAGGTGAACCCCTCGAATTCGATGCCGGTTGCCTTGCGGACGGTGCTGCGCGCGCCATCGGCGCCGATGACGTAGGAGCCCGTGACCCGCTCGCCATTCTCCAGCAGCACCTCGACATCCTCGCCGCGGTCGGTGCAGCCGGCGACCCTGGCGCCGAAGCGCAGCTCGAAACCCGGCTTGTCCCGCAGCAGCACATGGAGGATGCGGGTCAGCTTGAACTGCTCGCATTGCAGGCGGTAGGGGTGGCGCGTCACGTCGGCCAGCACGCCGAAGTCGAAATCCGCGATCACCCCCTGGTCGCGGCTGCGGTATTGCATGCGCGGCGCGACGATGCCCTGCTCGATCATCGCCTGCGCGGCGCCCAGCTCCTCCAGCATGTCCAGGGTCGGCGCGTGGAAGGTGGAGCCGCGCATCTCGCCGGACAGTTCCGCCCCGGCCTCCAGCACCGTCACCGGGACGCCGCGGCGCAGCAGTTCCGCGGCCGCCACCATGCCCACCGGACCGGCCCCGGCTATGAGGACGGGTTTACTGTCAGCCATTCTGTGACGTCTCCTGCTCGATTGGTCCTGTTCAGGCGCAGCGGATGGCCAGGAACCACTGGGGCCCCACCGGAAACCCCAGGCGCATGCGGGACGGGGAAGGGCGGTCCGGCACGCGCACCTCGGGATCCCCGGCCGAAGCGGGGCCGGATGCGGATTCCCGGCCGGCATCCCGGAGAGGCCAGAACCAGCGGGCCGATGCCTTCACCATGGCGAGGCCCCGTTCCCGCACCTCTGGCGCAAGCCTTTGGGTTTCCAGGCCAGAGGTCCTTTTTCGGCAAGGGCGATGCGCTTCTCCGGCGGCGAGAATGCCCGCATTCCACCGGCGGCCACAACAGTGAAATTTCACAGGGCAACCCGGACGGTCCGGCCGCCCCCGGCAGCCGGGGACGGCGCATCTTTCCAGCCCGCACCGCCATGTCCCGCCTGACGGAAGAGGGATGGCTGTCCGCACCCGCCAGGGGCGCCTTCCCTTGCTACCGCCTCCTACCATCTCGGGCCCCGGAAGGAGGCGAGACTCGCCGCTGAGGGGGCATGTCCAGCGCGACGAATCCGGCCCGCGAGGAAGCCGGCCAAGGCCGTGCGCCGCACCTTCAGCCGGAACTGGCCGGTTCCTGGCGGCGGGCCGGAGATGAGGCGAGGAAGCGGCTCATTCCACGGCCTCTCCCAGTCCCCGGCCCTGCGCGAAGGCGCGCTCCAGCGCCGCCGCAAGCTCGTCCGGGTGGTAGGGCTTGGTCAGCGTCTCGACGCCCTCCGGCGCGCCGCCCCTGGCAAGCTGCTCGCTGTAGCCCGTAGCCAGCACCACGGCGAGATGCGGATAGGAGAAGCGCAGCACCGCTGCCAGCTCGACGCCGCTGATGCCACCCGGCATCACCACATCCGAGAACACCGCATCCACCTTCTCCCCATCCGCCAGCCGCGCCAGCGCCTCGGCCGCGCTGCCCGAGCAGCGCGTCGCATAGCCCAGCTCCTCCAGCAGCGTGCAGGCGAAGGCGGCCACCTCGGCATTGTCCTCCACCACCAGCACCGTCCTGCCCACGCCCTGCAGGACCCGCGGCTGACCGCCCTCCGACCGGGCCGGGCCGTCCCCCTCCGCCGCGGCGCGCGGCAGGTGGAAGAATACCATCGAGCCCCGGCCCGGCTCGCTCTCGATCTGGAGATCACCGCCCGACTGCTTGGCGAAGCCATGCACCTGCGGGAGGCCGAGGCCGGTGCCGAGGCCCGCCTGCTTGGTGGTGAAGAAGGGCTCCAGTACGCGGGAGAGGATATGCGGCGGCATGCCCTTGCCGGTGTCCTTGACCGCGATGCACACATAATCGCCCGCCGCCCGCTCCACGCTCGCTCCCAGACGGGTGTTGCGTGCCTGAATGGTGATCGTCCCGCCTTCCGGCATGGCATCGCGGGCGTTCACGGCGAGGTTGAGGATCGCGACTTCGAGCTGAGAGGCATCCACTCGCACCGGCCACAGATCGGGCTCGATCTCCGTCTCCACCCGGATGCGGGAGCCGAGCGTCTGCCCCAGCAGCTCGGACATCCCGGCGAGGCGCGCGCCGACATCGATGAGCTCGGGGCGCAGCGTCTGCCGACGGGCGAAGGCAAGGAGCCGCCCGGTCAGCTCCCGCGCGCTCCGCCCGGCCTGGATCATGCCCTCCAGGATCTCGGCCTTCTTCGCTTCGGGCACGGAGGCGCGCCGGAGCAGCGCGGCCCCGCTGGAGATCACCTGCAGCAGGTTGTTGAAGTCATGCGCCACGCCGCCGGTGAGCTGGCCGAGCGCGGCCAGCTTCTCGGCCTGGCGCGCCGCCTCCTCGGCGCGGCGGCGCTCCTCGGCCGTGCGCAGCAGGGCGGCGGTGCGTTCCTCGACCAGCCGCTCCAGCTCGTCGCGGTGGCGCGCCAGCGCCTCCTCGATCCGCTTGTATTCGGTGACGTCGCGCGTCGTGCCGGCGACCGCCTCGACCTCTCCGTCCGGGCCGATGACCGGCACGAAGATGTAATCGTAGATCCGCCGGCCGAAGGAACCGGTATAGGGAACCTCGCCCCGGACCGGCTGCCTGGTGGCGATGACCTGCTCGATCTCGCGGTCATGCATGGCCGCGTGCCAGGGCTCGTAGCCGAGTTCCAGAAAATTCTTGCCGATCGCCTCCTCCCGGCTCCTCCCCCACAATGTCAGGAGGATGTCGTTCGCGTAGATGAAGCGGTGATCGCGGTCCAGCACGAAGGCGAGGTCCGGGGTGTTCGTCAGGATGGCCTCGTAGAGCCGGCGCTGGCGCTCCATCTCGGCCCGGCTGTGGCGCAGGGCCGCCTCGATCCGGCGCTGCGCGGTCACGTCGGTCAGGGATTCCAGCACCGCCACCGGGCGCCCGTCTGCGCCGCGGCGCAGCAGCTTGCGGGCGCTGACCACCAGCTCTTGGCCGTCCCGGGTCCATTGCCGCAGGTCGCCGGTCCACTCGCCCGCACGCTCCAGCGCCGCCTCGACCTCCGCCCGGGAGACGGGAAAGAGGGTGCGGAGCAGGGTATGCGCATCCCGGCCGACCGCCTCCGCCGCGCTCCAGCCATAGAGGCGGGCACAGCCTTCCGACCAGAAGCGGATCGTGCCATCGAGGTCGCGCGCCATGGAGGCGCCGAGGTCGAGCGTGGCCAGCAGGTCGCGCAACCGGGCCTCGTTCTCGCGCAGCGCCGCCTCGGCGGCCTTCCGTTCCGTGATGTCCTGCGCCTCGATGATGGTGCCGACCGGCCTGCCGCTCTCGCGGATCGGGCTGGCGGTGAAGGCCACGGGAAAGAAGCGGCCGTTCTTGTGAACGAAGACCTCCTCGCCCTGCTGCTGATGGTTCTCCGGGAGGGCCCGGTTAATGGGACATTCCGCGATCAGGTAAGGCGAGCCGTCCGGGCGGGTGTGGTGAATGAACTTGTGCAGGGGGCAGCCCTTCACCTCCGCCAGGGTGAAGCCGGTCAGCCTCTCGGCGGCCGGGTTCATGAAGACGCAATGCTGCCGCTCGTCCATGATGAACAGCGCGACCGCCGCATTGCCGGTGATGGCTTCGGTGAGCTGGAACTGCCGGCGCAACTCCGCTTCCGCCTGCTTCCGCTCGGTCACGTCCACGGCCGCGCTCACCTGCAGGCGCCGGCCGTCCTGCAGGCGGCCGAGCGGCACCGCCTGGAAATCCCAGACGCGCTCGGCGCCGGATTTGGTGAGGATGGTCTGCTCCCCGGTGCGAATCACCTCTCCGGCCGTGAATTCCTGCCGCAGCAGGGCCTCCAGCTCCGCATGGCGGTCCGGATAGGCCAGGCGGAACCAGGCGGAATGGGTGGGGATCTCCTCCGGGGCATAGCCGCTCAGCGCCGTCCAACACCGGCTCAGCGCCAGCACCTCGCCATCCTCGGCATGGAGCATGATCGGGAAAGGCGAGCCCTCCACCGCCGCCCGCAGCCGCGCCTCGCTCTCCCGCAGCGCCATCTGGGTCTTGCGTTCCGCCAGCGCGGCGAAATACCGGTCCACCAGCGCCGCGATGAGGGCGAGGAAGAGGATGAGGAAGGTGGCCGTTGCCACCCCGAGGGCGAGCGCCGCCTGCCCCAGGGCTCCCTGCTCCCATGCGTTGTCCATGGCGGCGTCGCCGAGCGGGGTCCAGCTTGCCGCCTGCATGGCCGTGTAGTGCATGCCCGCGACCGCCAGCCCCATGACCACCGCGGCGGCGCCCCGCTCCGGTGGCGCGGTGTCGCGCCGGGCGACCCAGAGGGCGACGGTCGCGGCGCCGACCGCAATCAGCACCGAGGCGACGACGAGCGGCCAGTCATGATGCAGTTCCGCCGGCATCCGCATCGCCGCCATGCCGGTGTAGTGCATGGCGGCGATGCCGCCGCCCATCAGCAGGCCGGCAGGAAGGAGGTCGCGCGGCCGGCCACCCAACTGCCCCGCCATGGCGAGGCCGAGGCCGGAAACCAGCACCGGGATCGCCAGCGACAGCAGCGTGAGGCCGGGGGCATAGGCCACCGGCACGGGCAGGCTGAAGGCCAGCATCGCCACGAAATGCATGGACCAGATGCCGCCGCCCATGGCGAGGGCGGCGGTGGCGAGCCAGATGGCGCGGGCCCTGCCCTCCCTTGCCCGCCCCCGCCCGGCCAGGTCGAGCGCCGTGTAGGAGGCCGCAATGGCGATCGCGACGGAAAGGGCGACCAGGAGTGCGTCATGCGCCCCCGTCAGCAAAGTGCCGTGCACGTCAGGAATGTTCCTCGTGACGAGCCCACGCCAGCCAAGGGTGGGCGGAATGGCGGCTAAGCGGCGGGAGCCCGCATCTTCCCGGAGGCGTCCGGACCTGCCCTTCGGCAAGCCTGATCATGGCCCTGGCCCGCTCATAACGGGGCGACCGCGCAGGTTCAATTCTCAAACCGTCACCTTGGGAGGCAACGCACTGGCGGACCGACGCGGGCGGAGGCGTAAGGTTGCGCCCTCGCCCGGGCGGCATCCGGAATGCCGGGGTGGCGCAGGCCGGGAGCCGGGCGGGGCAGGGCGTGCCAAGCCGGGTCAGGCGCCATCCTCACCTTGCCGTGATCTCTGAGACGCCGCCGGGGATTGCAGGATCATTACCAATCCTCCATTGTAGGGCCGTCGGCCGGCGCTGCAGACCGCATGCAATGTGGTGCGCCTGCGTCCCTGGGACCGGGCCTGTTGAGCCGACCCACGCGGAACCCCATTGGGGGCGGGCGTGGCATCCACCCTGGGCGTTGAGCCATGCGCCCGGGGGCCGACAACACTATTCGGGGGTCGCCGAACTTGCCCTTGTGCCTGCGCGCACTGGTCCGCGCCTGCGCCTGCTCCGTGCTTGCCCTGCTGCTGACCGCCGGCCTCCCGGACCCTGCCTGGCCGGCGGCCGGCGATGTCCTGCTCCCGATCGAGGAGCGCCAATTCCGTGCCGCCGGCATCGAACTGGCACAGGTGGAGCCGGAGGCCGGCACGGCCCAGACCGTGCTGCCCGGCACGGTCAGCGTGCCGCCCCACCAGCTCCGCGTGGTGGCAGCGCCTGCCGCCGGGCTGCTGGAAACCGTGCTGGTCGCGCCGAACGAGCCGGTGCGTGCCGGACAGCCGCTCGCCCGGCTGCGCAGCACCGACCTGCTGGAAGCCCAGCGCCTGTATCTGCAGGCCCTCTCCGCCGAGCAGCTCGCCCGGGAGAAGCTGCGCCGCGACGAGCAGCTGGCCCGGGAGCGCATCATCGCCGAGCGCCGCCTGCTGACCACCCGCGCCGATTACGACTTCGCCCGCACCACGCTGGAGGAGCGGGAGCAGATGCTCGCCCTCCTCGGCATGGCCGAGGAGGACATCCGCGAGCTGCGCGAGCACCGGCGCCTGGCCGCCTCCCTGACCGTCATGGCGCCGACGGATGGCGTGGTGCTGGAGGTGCGCGCCACCGCCGGCGAGCGCGTCGCCGCCGCCGCGCCGCTCTTCGATATCGCCCGGCTGCGGCCGCTCTGGATCAACCTGCAGGTGCCGCTGTCCCAGGCGGCAGCGGTGGAGCCCTCCACCCGCGTCAGCATCCCCGGCACCGCCGCTCAGGGCGAGGTCCTGCGCCTCGGCCGCAGCGTCGATCCGAGAACCCAGTCCGTCGCGGCCGTGGTGGAGGTGGACGCGGGAGCGGAGGCGCTGCGGCCCGGCCAGGTGGTGAGCGCCAGCGTCGCCCTCCGGCCGAACGGCTCGCCGCAATGGCGCGTCCCGGCCGGCAGCGTGGTGCGGCATGCCGGCCAGTCCTGGGTCTTCCTGCGCACGCCCGAAGGCTTTCGCGCCCGGCCCGTCACGGTGATCGCGGAGGGGCCGAACGTCACTTCCATCCGCGCCGGCCTGGCGCCGGAGGACCGCATCGCGGTGCGCGGCATCCTCACCCTCCTCGCCGAACTCACCGAAGCCTACGGGGGCTGACCGCGCATGCTCGGACGCCTGGTTGACCTGGCGCTGCGCCAGCGCCTGCTCGCGCTGCTCGCGACCATCGGCATCATCGTCTGGGGGGTGGATGCCTATCGCAAATTGCCGATCGACGCCTTCCCGGATGTCTCGCCCACCCAGGTGCTGGTGGCGATGCAGGCCCCCGGCCTGCCGCCGGAGGAGCTGGAAAGCCAGGTGACCAATCCGGTCGAGCTGGCGATGAAGGGCATCCCCAACCTGGTCAATATCCGCTCCATTACCCGCTACGCCACCACATTGATGACCTTCGAATTCGCGCCCGGCACCGACATCTACTGGGCGCGCACCCAGGTGGACCAGCGCCTGGACGATCTGGAGGACATCCTGCCGGACGGCGTCTCGGGCGGGCTGGCGCCGGTGGTCACGCCGCTGGGCGAGATGCTGATGTTCACGGTGGAGGGCGGGACGCTGACACCCACGCAGCGGCGCACCCTGCTCGACTGGACCATCCGCCCGCAATTGCGCGGCCTGCCCGGCATTGCCGATGTGAACACCCTGGGCGGCTTCGTCCGCACCTATGAGGTGGTGCCCGATGCCGCCGCCATGGCGGCGCGCGGCATCACCACCGAAATGCTGGCCGAGGCGCTGTCGCAAAACAACCGCAATGACGGCGCCGGGCGCGTGCGCGACGGGGAGGAAGCGCTGCTGGTCCGTGCCGTGGGTCGCGTCCGCAGCCTGGAGGACATTCGCTCCATCGTCGTCGCGGCGCATCCGACCGGTGTGGTGCGCGTCTCCGATGTTGCGGATGTGCGCTTCGGCGCGCTGGCCCGCAATGGCGTGGTCACCCGCAACGGCGAGGGCGAGGCAGTCTGGGGCATCGTCCTCGGCCTGCGCGGCGCCAATGCCCGCACGGTGGTGAACGGGGCCAAGGCGAAGCTGGCGGAGATCCAGAAGCAGCTTCCCGAAGGCGTCCGGATCGAGATCTTCTACGACCGGAACGACCTGATCGAGAAGGCGGTCTGGACCGTGCAGAAGGTGCTGCTGGAAGCGGTGGCGCTGGTCGCCATATTGCTGGTCCTCTTCCTCGGCAACCTGCGCGCGGCGCTGGTCGTCTCGCTTGCCCTGCCCCTGGCGGTGCTGGCGACCTTCGGCATCATGCGGCTGACCGGGATCTCGGCCAACATCATGTCGCTCGGCGGCTTGGCCATCGCCATCGGCCTGCTGGTGGATTGCGCGGTGGTGGTGGTGGAGAACGTGGCGCACCGCCTCTCCCATACCAAGGGCAAGACGGACCTCCCGCACCGGCTACGCCTGACCGGCGAGGCGGTGCGGGAAGTAGCGGTGCCGCTGGTCTCCGGCGTCATCATCATCGTCACCGTCTTCCTCCCTCTGCTCTCGCTGCAGGGGCTGGAGGGGCGGCTCTTCGCGCCGGTGGCGCTGACCATCGCCTTCGCCCTGTGCGCGGCGCTGCTGCTCTCGCTCACCATCGTCCCGGCGCTGGCCGCGACCCTGCTGAAGGCCGGCGGCCATGCGCGGGAGCCCTGGCTGGTGCGGCGGCTGCACGCCATCTACGATCCCTTCCTGGCCTGGGCCATGCGCAACCCGCTGAAGGTCGGCGCGGTGGCCCTGACCGGGCTCGTCGTGGCGGGGGTGCTTTACACCCGCATCGGCTCCACCTTCATGCCGGTGATGGATGAGGGGACGCCGGTGGTCACGGTCCGCAAGCATCCCACCATCAGCGTGGAGGAGGCGGCGGAAACCGACCTGTTGCTGCAGCAGGAGATCATGGCGGCGGTGCCCGAGGTGCGCGGCATCATGGGCCGTGCCGGGGCGGATGAGCTGGGCATCGATCCGGTCGGGCTGAACGACAGCGATCTTTTCCTGACCATCGCTCCGCGCTCCGAATGGCGGAACAAGGAGGATCCGGACTTCGTGGTGAACGAGGTCCGCAAGGTGCTGGATGGCTTCCCCGGCATTTCCTACGCCATCAACCAGCCGATCGACATGCGGGTGCAGGAGATGATCATCGGCGCCCGTGGCGACGTGGTGGTGAAGGTCTTCGGCTACGACATCGCCGAGCTGAACAACATCGCCCGGCAGGTGGCGGAGGCGATGCGAAGCGTTCCGGGAGCCTCCGACGTCTTCGCCCTGCGCAACCAGGGAATGAAATACCTGAAAGTGGAGATCGACCGCTTCGCTGCCGGTCGGCTGGGCCTGAACGTGCGGGACGTGCAACAGGCACTGCGCGCCTGGGTGGACGGGCGCCAGATGGGCATCGTGCTGGAGCAGGATCGGCGCATCCCGCTGATGCTGCGCGGCGAAGGCAGCCTGCGCCGCTCCGCCGCCGACCTGCAGCGCCTGGTCCTGGCGCTTCCCGGCGGCCGCACCGTCGCCCTCTCCCAGGTGGCGCGGATCGAGGAGGAGGAAGGGCCAATCCAGGTGATCCGCGAGGGCACCCAGCGCTACGCCACCATCCTGGCCAATGTGCGCGGCCGCGACCTGGTGGGCTTCGTGCAGGAGGCACAGGCGGCGGTGGCGGAACGTGCTCAGATCCCGCCCGGCTACCGGCTGGAATGGGGCGGGCAATTCGAGAACCAGCAGCGTGCCTCGGCCAGGCTGGCCATCGTGGTGCCGATCGCGCTCTCGCTTATCTTCCTGCTGCTCTACTTCACCTTCAATTCGGTGCGGCAGGCGGCGCTGGTCTTCTGCAATGTGCCCTTCGCGGTGATCGGCGGCGTCATCGGGCTGTGGCTCTCGGGCGAGTTCCTCTCCGTCCCCGCCTCGGTCGGCTTCATCGCGCTGATCGGCATCGCGGTGCTGAATGGCGTGGTGCTGATCTCCTACATCAACCGGCTGATCGCCGAGGAAGGGCTGTCCCTGGCCGAGGCGGTGATGGAGGGCGCCAAGCGGCGCATGACGCCGGTGACGCTGACCGCCTGCATCGCCGCCTTCGGCCTGGTGCCCTTCCTCTTCGCCACCGGCCCGGGTGCGGAGATCCAGCGGCCGCTGGCGGTGGTGGTGATCGGCGGACTGGTCACGGCGACGACGCTGACCCTGGTGCTGCTGCCCATCCTCTATTCCCGCTTCGCCCTGCCGCGGGCAGCAATCCTGGCCGCGTCCCGGCCGGAAGCGGCGCGGCACGCGGCGCCCTATGCGGTGCAGGCGGAGTAGCGCGGATGCCAGGCCTTTCCAGAACCGCCGCCCTCGGGCTGGCGCTCCTCGCCATGGGCGCCGCCGGCGGGGCCGGGGCGCAGCAAACCCCGCTCTCGCCACGGCCGCTCGCCCCCTCGCCGGAGGCCAACCCCACCGCCCCATTCCTGCCGCAGCGGCCGACGCCACCGCCGCGCCCCCGGCGCCGCGGGGAGGCGCCCAGGCCGCCAGCCTCGCTGCCCGCGCCCGAACCGGAGGCCCTGGGGCGCGATCTCGACGCCGCCATGGAGGTCGATGCCACCGCCAGGGCGATCGCGGCGCAGCGCGAGGCGGTGCGGGCGCGGAATGCGCTGGTGCGCTCCCCGATACCGGGGGCGCCGGCCATCGGCGGCTCCTTCCGCTCCGACACCCGCGGCCCGCGGGAGGCGCGGGAGATGGATATCGAGCTGGCGGCGCCGCTCTGGCTGCCGGGCCAGCGTGGCGCCCTGGCAGGCACGGTCACGGCCGGCACCGCCGAGCAGGAGCGCCGGCTCGCCCTGCGGCGGCTGGAAGTGGCGGCGCTGCTGCGGGACGCCTACTGGACGGTGCGCGCGGCCGAGGCCGAGCTGCGTGTCGCGCGCCAGCGCGTTGCCACCGCACGGGACATCGCGCATGACTTCGAGCGGCGGGCCACCCTGGGCGACATCTCCGGCACGGAGGCGCTGCTCGGCCGCAACGAGGTGCTGGCGGCGGAGCTGGAACTCGTCCGCGCGGAAGCCGGCCTGCGCCGGGCGGAGGTCGCCTATCGCACGCTGACCGGCGGCAGCACGCTCGCCCTCTCCGCCCCGCCGCCCGTCGCCGCGGCCCCGCAACGCCGCCCGGCATCGGACGGCACCACCCATCCGGCAGTGCGCGCGGCGCAGGCGGCGCTGGACACGGCCGAGGCGCGGTCCCGGCTTGTCGCCGCGACGCCGCGGGACAACCCCGAACTCGGCGTCTTCCTGCGGCATCAGGGCGGGCCGCTGACGGAGGATGGCGTGTCGCTCGGCCTGCGCCTGCGCCTGCCGCTTGCCACGGAAGCGCGCAACGCCCCCCGCCGAGCGGATGCAGAGGCGGAGCGGACCCGCGCCCAGGCGGAGCTGCTGCAGACCCGGCGCGTGGTGGAAGGCGAGATCCGCCAGGCCCGCCTTGCGCTGGCCGCGGCGGAGGACTCGTGGCGGCTCGCCGCCGAGCGGCGCGCCGTCGCCGACCAACAGTCGAATGCTGCGCGCAGCGCTTTCCGCAGCGGCGAGATCGGCGGATTCGACCTGTTCCGGGTGCGCCAGCTCCAGCTTGAGGCCGCCGCCGCCGCCGCCCTGGCGGAGGTCGAGCTGGGGCGCGCAGCGTCACGCCTGCATCAGGCCCTTGGCCTTCTGCCGGGGGAATAGGCTGCGATCGCCCTGGTCACGCCAGGGCGATCCGGGTCCGGGCGCAGCGAGGCGATCACGCTTCCCATTTGGCGGACTCCGCCTGCAGGAAGCGCGCGAAATCGGCGGCGGGCAGGAAGGCGGGCCCGGCCGAGAGCGCCATGATCCGCTCCCTCGCCCCTGGGCTGCCGACCACGCCGCCGATCTCAGTGCACAGGCGCCGCAGGATCGACTCCGGCATCCCTGCCGGGACGAAGATGCCGAGCCAGGCGGTGGCGGCGTCGCCGGCGATCCCGGCTTCCGCGACGGTGGGGATCATGGGCGCCAGCGGCGTCCGCGCCGGACCGGTGACCGCGATGGCGGTCAGGGTCCCCGCCTGCACATGCGGCAGGGCGGAGGCGAGGTCCACCGAGGCCAGCGGCAGCGTGCCCGCCAGCACATCCGCCACGGCCGGGGCGCTGCCCCGATAGGGAACATGCACCAGCCTCGCGCCCGTGGCGTTCCGCAGCAGCTCGACGGCGAGATGCTGGGCGCTGTTGGTGCCGGTCGTGCCATAGCTCAGCCCCTCCCCGGCCGATTTCGAGCGGGCGATGACCTCGGCGAGCGAGGTCAGGCCGGACCGGCGGCTGGCGACGAGGACGAGCAGGATGTCGGCGATCTTCGCCACGGGCGCGAGCTGCTGCAGCGGCTTCAGCGGCGTCGCCTCGGGCGTGTGCGGGGTGATGACCACGGCGCCGGTCGCCCCGATGCCGATTATGTGCCCATCCGGCGTGGCCCGCGCCAGCAGCGAAAGGCCGAGCGAGCCGCCGGCGCCGGCCTTGTTGTCACGACGATCGCCTGCTCCAGCCTCGGCCCGAGATCGGTGGCCAGAAGGCGCGCCACCCCGTCGGCCGAGGCCCCGGGCACGAATGGCACGATCACCTGAATGGGCCGGTCCGGAATTCCTGCGCAAGCGCCATCCCGGGCAGCACCGCCGCGGCCAGCAGCACGGTCCTCCTTGCGACCATTCCCGTTTCCTTCCTTGGACCGCCGCCGTTCCGCAGGGCAGCGGCGGTTCAGTCCTCGCGCCGGCGGCGCCGCCTTGCCGCGGCTGCCGGCGGCGGCACAGC
>CALGVL010000152.1 GCA_937930165.1 uncultured Acetobacteraceae bacterium | reverse complement strand
CCGGGCTGGCAAGGCGGGAGGGCCGCAGGCTGGCGGTCCAGGAAGTCCTGGCGATCGACGGCCGCCGACGCCTGCTGCTGCTGCGCTGCGACGGGCGGGAGCTGCTGCTGCTGACCGGTGGCAACCAGGATGCGCTGCTGGGCTGGCTGCCCGGACCGGATGCGCCATGAGGCCCCTCGGCACCACGCTGCTGCTGCTCGCCGCATCCGCCCTGCCGGCCGCAGCGCAGAGCATCAGCATCGATCTTGGCAGCGCCGGCCAGGCCGGGGCGACGTCCCGCCTGGTGCAATTGACGGCGCTGATCGGGCTGCTGTCCCTCGCGCCCTCGCTGCTGGTGATGGCGACGGCCTTCGCCCGCATCGCCATCGTGCTCTCGCTGCTGCGCTCCGCCCTGGGTGCGCAGGGCGTGCCGCCGAATCCAGTGCTGATCGGCCTGGCCCTGTTCCTGACGCTCTTCGTCATGCAGCCCGTCCTCGAGGAGAGCTGGCGGAGCGGGCTGGAACCGCTGATGGAGGGCCGGATCGGCGAGTTGCAGGGTCTCGCCGCCGCCGCCGAGCCCTTCCGCAGCTTCATGGCGGCGCAGGTGCGGGAGGCCGATCTGGCGCTGTTCCTGGACCTGGCCGGATCTCCGCAGGCCGCGGCGGCGGATCAGCTTGCGCCGGAGCAGATCCCCTGGCGGGCCCTGCTGCCCGCCTTCCTTGTCGGCGAGTTGCGCCGGGCCTTCGAGATCGGCTTCCTGCTGTTCCTGCCCTTCCTGGTGATCGACATGGTGGCGGCGAGCCTGCTGATGTCGCTTGGCATGATGATGCTGCCCCCGAACGTGGTCTCCCTGCCCTTCAAGCTGATCTTCTTCGTGCTGGTGGATGGCTGGCGGCTGGTGGCCGGCAGCCTGGTGCAAGGCTTCGCGGGCGGCTGACGCGCCCCTGCCAAAAGGGTCTTGCAGCGGCGAGAGGCGAGGCTGATGCGGCGATCACCGCCTCGCCCGCAGGCCCTCGCCATCAGCCAGGGTGCGCCCTTCCGATGCCGGGCGGGGCAGCGGCCGATGAATCCGTGGAAGCGGCGACGCGCCGCGCCGGAGGCCGCTCGCGCCGTCGCCGCGGCGCGCCGGCGCGACGGTCGGCTTGGCGCGATGCATGACCGCAAGGATGCGTAGGCTCTCGCCGGACACACTACCAGGCCGGTCAGCGATGGCGACCGCGCCGGCCGGTCGGCCCAGCAGCGCCAGGCCCCGCGGCGCCGTGACCGGAAGCGTCCAGCCCGCGGCGGCGTGCTGCGTCGGCAGCACGAGCAGCCGGGTTTCCGGGGGGCCGTCATCCACCGAGAAGATGACACGCGCACCCAGTGCGACGAAATCCCTGGCGAGGGTACCGGTGGGCACCACCTGCGCTTCGCTCAATTTCGCCAGCAGCGCCTCCGCAGCCGGATCGTCCGGCCGAAGCTGCAGTCGCGCGAAACGCTCCAGCGCCGCGAAATCGCGCACCGTCAACACGGGTGGCGTGGAGATGCCGGCATCATCCACGCCGGATGGCCGCGCCACCGTGGCACGGCTGGCAATGGCGGCATAGGCGGTGGTGCAGGCGTAGCAGATCTCCACCCGGGCAGCGAGGGCACCGCCGCAGATGGCGCAGATCGAAACGTCAAGGGTCACGGGCATCCCCCTACGGGCATGACGAAGGCGCGGCGCCCCTCGGCGGGAGCGGCGCTGCGTGCAACCGAGTCTGGAGAGTGTCCCCGGGCCGGATGCCGGCCGGATGAAGGCGCGCGATCGGGCCCGGGGCTAAACGCCCGCGAGCAGAGTGCCCGCATGACGCGGGCGACGGAGATGTTTCGCGCTCTGCCGCATGATGAACAGGATGTGGGGCCACTCCATCCGGATTCAATCCATCCCGCAACAGAGCGGGCCGCCATCGGCCGTGGACCGGGCGGATGTCCCGGGCCATCCGGTCAAGGGGCACTTCCCTGGGAACTTCCGCCGGCTGACGACCTTCACTGCCGCAACCCTTGCAGCTCCGTCACCGCGTAGGGTTATTGGCGAGGAAGCAAGGAGGCCCCGAGATGACTGCAAGTTTTTGGGAATTTATTGATGCCTCTCTGTGGATTTATGGTGTTTTTCTCCCTTGATTTCTGAAGATTTGCCCCAATCTCCATTTTTGTTGTTTCTTGGATTGTAAGGAGGAATGAATGGCCAACCCCAGCGAGGGGCGATATCGCCACGGGCAGCACGACAGGACGCCGGATGGCACGGCGGATCCCGCCGGGGCGATGCAGCCGCGCGCCGGGATTGGCGGGATGGCGATGGTTCTCGCCAGTCTCCGCAATCAGGAGGCCGCCAGGCTCACGGTCGAACATCTGGTCCGTAAGGTCCCGCTGGACCGCGAGCGCGTCTCCATGCGGAGCCGCAAGAACGGCACCGTCATGCTGGAGGTGGCGGCATCGCCGGCCGATGTTGACCGCATCGCCGAAATGCTCTGCCGCCATGGCCGCACCGCCGGCCGAGACTCGCCATCACGCTGAGGCCGCAGGGCCGGAAGGAGACAGGCGCGGCAGGTTCGCCGTGTGATAAGCCCGATGCCGCTCCGCCCACATCCCTCCTCCACCTCCGCCCCGCCAGGCGGATCATGGTGATCACCTCAGGAGAGATGGGGGCGGGCGGCTGAAGGCCACTCAGCCTCAGCCGGTACGCAGCACTGTCAGGGCGTGTTCCCGCAGCTTTACCTTCTGCACCTTGCCGCTCGCGGTCATGCCGATCGGCTCGAAGCTCTCGACGATGCGCAGGTGCCGCGGCAGGCGGAAATTCGCAAGCTGCGGCCTCAGCCAATCCAGCAGTTCGGCCTCGGTCGCCGCGCGGCCGGGCTTCAACTGCACGAAGGCGGCGCAGACCTCGCCAAGGCGCGGATCGGGCACGCCCACCACCTGCGCCATGGCGATGGCGGGATGGTGCAGGAGCATCTCCTCCACCTCCGCGGGCGCGACATTCTCGCCGCCGACGCGGATCACGTCCTTCAGCCGGCCGGTCAGGCGCAGATAGCCCTCGGCATCCAGCGCGCCGAGGTCGCCGGTCCGCAGCCAGCCATCCAGTGTGAAGGCCTGCGCGGTGGCCTCCGGATTGTTGTAGTAGCCGCGCGTCACGCTCCAGCCGCGCACCTGGATCTCGCCGGGCGTGTCGGGCGGCAGCGGGGCGCCGGTTGCGGGATCGGCGATGCGGACCTCCAGGCCATCATGCGGGCGCGCCCGGCCGCTGATGCGGAGTTCCACCGGCTCGCGATGGTCCGAGAGCACGACATTCGGCGAAGCTTCCGACAGGCCATAGGCCCAGCAGAGATCCCGGATCCCGACCTCCTCCATGATGCGGCGCATGGTAAGGGGGCCGGCAGCGGCCCAGCCCTTGGTCAGGTGCAGCTTCCTGCGATCGAAATCCGGGTGGGCCATCAGCATCTGGAAGATGCTGTCATTGCCGCTGGTGACGGTGCAGCGCTCGCGCTCCAGCAGCCGCAGCGCTGCGCCGGGTTCGAAGGTGGGCGGCGTAACCATGCAGGCGCCGGTCGCCAGGCAGACCAGCAGCGACAGTGTGCTGCCCGCCACATGGAAGAAGGGCCGGCAGTTGAGGTAGCGGTCCTCCGCCGCCACGCCGAGCCTTGGCGCGCAGGCGAAGGCGTTGCGCAGCATGTTGGTGTGCGAGAGCAGCACGCCCTTGGGATAGGCAGTGGTGCCGCTGGTGAACTGGATCAGCAGCGGGTCATCCGGCGTGACGGCGGCGATGGCGGCGTCCAGCTCGGCCTCGCTCGCCTGCACGGCACGGAACTCCTCCCAGGACAGCGCCGCCTCGGGCCGGTTCCCGCCGACCACCACCGCCTGCCGCAGCAGGGGCAAGGCGGCACCGGGCAGGCCAGTCCGCACCGCCGGCTCCGCCTCGGCCAGCATGGCGGCGAAGTCGAGCTTCAGGAAGCGCCCGCGCAGGAAAACTGCGCGGCAATCCGCCTGGCGCAGGGCGAAAGCGATTTCCGGTGGCTTGAAGCGGGTGTTCACCGGCACGGTCACGGCACCGATCAGCGCCGCGCCGTAGAAGAGCTTCACCCAGAATTCGTCATTGCCGGTCAGCAGGCCGATATGGTCACCGCGCCGGATGCCGAGGCGCAGCAGGGAGCGCGCCACGCCGCGCGCCTCCTCGCGCAGCGCGGCATGGGTCAGGCGGGTTTCCTCGGTGACCAGCGCCTCGGCGGCCCCACGCTCCCACGCATTGCGGTCGAGGAAATCGGAGAGCCGCCAGCCGGGCCAGTCGCTCATGCGCCGAACCCCGACATGGCCTTGCGCCATTCCGCCGCGGCGAGGTTCTCCTCGATTGCCATCAGCTCCGTCGCCAGCGCGCCGCGCGGGTCGCGGTCCAGGCCCTCCTCGATGCAGCGCTTGGCCATGCGCAGCGCGGCGGGCGGCGCCTTCACGATGGTCGCCACGATCTCGGCCAGTACAGTCTCCAGTGCCTCCGGCGGGACCAGGCGGGTGACGAGGCCATGCACCAGCGCCTCCTCGGCCGAAAGGGTGCGGCCAGTGAACATCATGTCCTTCGCCAGCCGCTTGCCCAGCACGCGCGGCAGGCGCTGCGTCGCGCCCACCGTGCCCCAGAGCGCCTCCGGGGTGCGGAAGCTGGCGGCGGGCGTGGCGATGATGAAGTCGCAGGCGGCGGCTATCTCGCAGCCGGTGCCCACGGCCGGCCCCTCCACCACCGCCACGGCCGGCATCGGCAGGGTTTCCAGCGCATGGTAGGCGGCGAAGCCCTTCACCCGGCGCGCGCGCACCTGGTCGTCATTCATGCCCTGGCGTTCCTTGAGGTCCGCCCCGGCGCAGAAGACCGGGCCATTGGCGCGGACCAGCACCAGCCGCGCCTCCTCCGCCACGGCGCGGCGGGCAGCGGCGGCCAGCGCCTCGGCCATCGCCAGGTTCAGAGCATTGCGCGCCTGCGGCCGGTTCAGCGTGAGCGTCGCCACGCCCTCGGCCGAGGCGGAATACAGCACCGTGTCGTTCATATCACCCCCGCCTCCCGCAGCGCCGCGATGCGCACCGCGTCATAGCCGAGCCGGTCCCGCAGGATCTCCTCCGTATGCTCGCCCAGCAGCGGCGGGCGGGAGACTTCCGGCTGGTCCCAGCCATCGAATTTCAGCGGCACCGGCAGGGCGGGGAATTCGCCCAATGCCGGATGCGTGAAATACTCCACCATGCCGCGCGCGGTGACATGCGGGTCGGAGAGCACCTCGTCCAGCGCCAGCACCGGGCCGTTCGGCACATCCACCGCGTCCAGCTTCGCCACGGCCTCGGCGCGGGTAATGCGCGCCATGGCGGCGGAGAGCGCCTGCATCACCTCCTCCCGCCGAGCCAGCCGGCCGGCATTGGCGGCAAGCCCCGGATCCTCCGCCAGCGCATCCAGGCCAAGCGCGCGGCAGAGCGGCACCCAATGCTGGTCGCTGGCGGTGATGTGCAGCCAGCGGTCATCCGCGCAACGGAAGCTGGCCGTGGGCACGCGGCCCGGATGCTCCGTGCCGAGCCGCGGCGGCACCTCCCCCAACGCGAACCAGCGCGCTGCGGCGATGGTCAGCAGCGCCACCTGGCCGTCGAACATGGAGAAGTCCACATACCCGCCCTGCCCCGTCGCATCCCGCCCGCGCAGTGCCGCCAGCAGCGCGATCGCCACCCACAGGCCGGAGGTGAGGTCGGCCACCGGCAGGCCGGGCTTCACCGGCCCGCCGCCGCGCTCCCCGGTCAGGGAGAGCAGCCCACCCATTGCCTGGAAGACCGTGTCGTAGCCCTTGCGCTTCGCATAGGGTCCTGTCTGTCCGAAGCCGGTGCAGGAGAGATAGACCAGCCGCGGATTCACCTGCCGCAGCGAGGGCCAGTCCAGCCCGCGGCGCTTCAGCGTGCCGGTCGGGAAATTCTCCAGCAGCGCATCGGCCTGCGCTGCCAGTGCGCGGATGATCTCCACCCCCTCCGGCGCGCGCAAATTCACGGTGATGCTGCGCTTGGAGCGGTTGCAGGCCATGTAGTAGCCGGAGACGCGCTCGCCGCCCGGCCCTTCGGCGAAGGGCTCGAAGCTGCGGGTCTCGTCGCCGCTGCCCGGCTGTTCCACCTTGATGACCTCGGCACCGAGCTCCGCCAGCACCATGGAGGCAAAGGGACAGGCCAGCACCCGCGAGAGGTCGAGAATGGTCAGCCCAGCCAGTGGCCTCATTGTCTGCGCCCCGTCGCATTCACCGGTGCCTTCAGCGCCCGCACCGCCTCCGGCGGCAGCAGGGCCTCGCCCTCCGCCATGGCGCCAGCCAGGACCAAGGCGCGGACCGCTTCCTCCGCATCGGCCTCGCGCAGTGCTCGGTTCAGGGCGTTGCGCTTGTCCGGCCGACCGAGCGCGATGACGCGGACCGCCCTGCGCATTTCGCTGCGGATCACGCCGGGCATCCCGGGCGAGTGCGAGCCCATGGCTGATTCTGTCACGACATGCCCCGGATGGAAGGTCTCGGGCCGAGGCTAGCTCCTTCGTTGATGATGTCAACCGAACCGCCGGGCGACGCCGAATGCTCAGGATCCCGTGCTTCGGACAGGCCATCCCCCTGCGACCGGACCCGACACCACCGGAAGCGCGCTGGCATCACGCCGGAGCAGCACCCTCCCCCAGCCGCACCGTCCGGCTGTGCAGCCTGCGGCCGAGCAGCCGCTCCGCCTCCAGGCCCGCCTCCCGCAGCCGGGCGAGATCCAGCCCGGTCGCATAGCCCATCGCCTCCAGCGCCGTGACCAGATCCTCGGTGCAGGTATTCCCAGTGAAGCCCTCGCCATAGGCGATCCCCGCTGGATGTCCGCCGGTGCCACCGAGGGCGCAGTCGGCATGGGTCAGCCCGGCCTCGATGGCGGCCAGGGTATTGGCGATGCCGGTGCCGCGACTGTCATGGAAATGCGCGATGAAGGTGGCGGTGGGCAGGGCGCCGTGCAGCCAGCCGATCAGGTCGCGTACCCGCGGCGGCGTGGCGCTGCCGATGGTGTCGCCGATCGCGATCCGGGTCACGCCGAGATCGGCAAAGCGCTGCGCATCCTCCAGCACGCGCTGCGGGCTGGTCGGTCCGTCGAAGGGGCAGTCGAAGGCGACGGAGATGGTGCCAACCATGATGAAGGCATCGCGCGCCAGCGCCGCCATTTCAGCCACATTGGCCCATTGCTCCTCACGCGAGCGGCGCAGGTTCTTCCGCGTGTGGCCCTCGCTGGCGGAGACGAGGAGGGAGATCTCCTCCGGCCCCCAGCCGTTCTCCCTTGCCTCCAGCGCACGGCGCACGGCCTGCGGGTTCGGGCAGGTGGCCTTGAACAGCACGCCAGGGCGCCGCCGCACGCCCTTCAGAACGATCTCCGCATCGGCGAATTGCGGCACATGCCTCGGATGCGAGAAGGAGGTGATCTCGATCCGGCGGAAGCCGCAATCAGCGATGCGCTCGATCATCGCGATCTTGGCCTCAGCGGGCAGGATCGCGCTCTCATGCTGCAACCCGTCGCGGGCGAAGCATTCGCAGAGGACCACGTCCTGCTCCGGCGGCGCCTCGGAGAACTCGGTCTCGGCCGGGTCCGGAATGTCTCGGCCATTGGGGTCGCTCATCGGTGCACCTGTCGGCAGAGGGAAAGGGGGCCACGGCGCGGCGCGGCACCTGTCCGCCCCGGCACCCGGCATGCTGGCGGGCCTCGCCCGCCGCCCGTCAACCCGCGTGGGAGCC
>CALGVL010000151.1 GCA_937930165.1 uncultured Acetobacteraceae bacterium | reverse complement strand
TGGCGAGTGGCGGTCGCCTGGTCCGCTCGCTTGACCCGCTCGCCCCCTATCTGCCCCGGATCACCGACTGGCTTTGGCATTGGGCCCGCCACACGCCGGACCGCCCCTTCCTGCGCCAGTGCGGCCCGGACGGCGCTTGGTGCGGCGTGACCTATGCCGAAGCCACTTCCGCCATCCGCCGCATCGCCCAGGCGATGCTGGCACGCGGCCTCGGTCGTCGCGGCCGGTCGCAGTGCTCTCGGGCAATTCGGTGCGGCATGCGCTGGTGGCGCTTGCCGCCCAGGTCATCGGGGCACCCTACACTGCGGTCTCGACGCCCTACAACCTCCAGAGCGCGGATCTCGGCAAGCTGCGGCACATCCTGCACAAGCTGCGGCCGGCCCTGGTCTATGTGGACGACACCGCCCCCTTTGCCCGCGCCCTTGCCGTCGAGGAGATGGAGGGGGCCGAGGTGGTCGCTGCCGCCGGCAACGGCATCACGCCCTATGACAGCCTGCTGGCCGACATGCCGGGTGCGAAGCTGGACCGGATCATCGCCGAGGTGAATCCCGATTCACCGGTGAAGATCCTGTTCACCTCCGGCTCGACGGGCGTGCCGAAGGGCGTGCTCGGCACGCACCGCATGACGGCGGTCAACCAGCAGCAGATACTGCAGGTCTTGCCCTTCCTGGCCCATGACCCGCCGGTGCTGCTGGACTGGCTGCCCTGGAGCTATGTCTTCGGCTGCAGCCACAACCTCAACATGGTACTGCGCTTCGGCGGCACACTCTGGATCGACGAAGGCAGGCCGACGCCCGGCGCCGTGTTCAAGCTGGTGCCCGTGGACGGCAAGCTGGAGATCCGGGTGCGCGGGCCGATGGTCTTCTCCGGCTATCTCGACGAGCCCGCCGCCAACGCCGCCACCTTCGACAAGGGAGGCTTCTTCCGTACCGGCGATGCCATGACCTGGGTGGACGAGGCCGACCCGAACCAGGGCCTGCGCTTCGACGGCAGGTTGGTGGAGGATTTCAAACTCTCCTCAGACACGCGCATCAATGCGCAGGAACTGCGCCTGCGGGCGCTGGCAGCGCTGATGGGCATGGTGCAGGACGCGGTGGTAGTCGGCAGCGACCGCGACGATGTCGGCCTGCTGGTCTTCCTGGCCGCCCCCGCCACGGCCACAGCCCAGGAATACCGCGAAAGGCTGCGCGCCGCCCTGGCGCGCATGAATGCGGAGACGAGGGGCTCCTCCTCCCGCAGCGTGGCGTGGGCGATCCTGCTGTTCGAGCCACCCTCCCTCGATGTGGGTGAGGTGACAGACAAGGGCTCCCTCAATGTCCACTGCCGGTTCCGCGCGCCGGCCCGCTTCGGCGATGTGCTGGAGCACCGGATCGCGCCTCCGCTCCTCGGCACCGGCCGCCCTTTCCGCGTCATCCATCGCTTCCTGCTGGCGGACGGGACCCTGGCGGCCGAGGGGGAGCAGGTGCGCATCTGGGGCATGGCCGGACCGGAGGGGGAGGGTTTGCTGGCGGTGCCCATCCCCGAGGACGTCGCGGCGAAGCTCCGCAGCGATTTGAATTGAGACGACAAGGGAGATCCAGATGACAGCAAGTGGGATCCAGCGCGTCGCCGTGGTCGGCACCGGCGTCATTGGCGCTTCCTGGGCCGCGTATTTCCTCGCCCGCGGATTGGAGGTGGCGGCGACGGATCCGGCGCCGGATGCCGAGGCGGCGCCGCGCCGCGCCGTGGAGGCGCATTGGCCGGCGATGGAACGGATGGGCCTCGGGGAAGGCGCCTCGCCCGACCGGCTGCGCTTCGCGCCCTCGCCGGAAGCCGCGCTGGAGGGGCGCAGTTTGTGCAGGAGAACGGTCCGGAACGGCTCGAGATCAAGCGCGAGTTGTTCCGCCGCCTGGATGCCGCGGCCCCGCCTGATGTCATTCTCGCATCCAGTTCCTCGACCTTGCTGATGAGCGAGGTGCAGACGGTCTGCGCGCAGCCGGGGCGGGTGGTGCTCGGCCATCCCTTCAACCCGCCGCACCTGGTCCCGCTGGTGGAAGTGGTCGGCGGCCGCGCCACCACGGAGGCGGCGCTGGAGCGCGCGATGGCCTTCTACACGGCCATTGGCAAGAAGCCGATCCGGCTGCGCCGCGAGATCACCGGCCATGTTGCGAACCGCCTCCAGGCCGCGCTCTGGCAGGAGGCGGTGCATCTCGTCGAGAGCGGCGTGGCCACGGTGGCCGATATCGATACCGCCATCGCGCATGGGCCGGGCCTGCGTTGGGCCCTGCTCGGCCCCTTCCTGAACCTGCACCTCTCCGGCGGCGCCGGCGGGATCGAGCATCTGCTGGCGCATCTCGGCCCGCCGATTGAGGCGATGTGGCGCGACCTTGGCACGGCCTCCCTCACCCCCGGCACGCAGCGGATGGTGGCGTCCGGAGTGCGCGCGGAACTCGCGCCCCTGGACGAGGACGAGATGGTCCGGCAGCGCGACGACATCCTGCTCACCCTGCTGCGACTGAAAGCCGGGTCCTCCGGCCTGCCGTGACCCGGCAGGCCGTGCAGGGCATCCCGCTCAGGCGATCACGGCCGCATCCGTCGCGAATTGGAGACGACCGCCTTCCGCAAGCTGCGCCAGGCTCGCATACTGCGTATCAAGGAGAGTGATTCCGCCACCCCCATCGAAGCGAAGTTCGGTATCGGCGGCGCCATCGCCATCGGCATCCGTCAGTGACACGGTGACATGCGGTTCCACCGAGGCGCGGGGCAGGTCGAAGCGCAACACATCTCCCTCGCTGAAATGGGTAATGGTGTCGCTCCCTTCGCTCCGGACCAGGATCTGGTCCGGCGCAGCCCGCGGTCCGCGGCCGTGATCGGCCATCATGGAAACCCATTGTTGCAGCGGGCTGCCGGCGAATCCCCCCTCGCCTGCCGACCACCAAGCCGTGAGCTTGGCGAAATGCTGGCCCCAACCCGCGCCACCGGCATCCGGATCCCGCAGCGCATTTGTCAGTCCGAACAGTGACGCGCCGGGCGCCGCCGTGCCAGCCACCGTCTCGGAGGACAGATCGAAGATGAAGGTGTCGGCGCCAGCTCCCCCGTCCAGGACATCGTCTCCGGGTCCGCCTTGCAGCGTATCGTCGCCATCCAGGCCGAACAGCGTGTCGTTCCCACCATTGCCGAGGAGGCGATTGCCAGCGGCATTGCCGGTGACGGAATCGTCGCCAGAGCCGCCAGTGGCATTCTCGATCAGCGATCGCGGATCGCCCTCGAAGAGCAGTGCATTGTAGATGTTGCCGGCTGCACGGATGCCCTGCGCGGCGTCCAGCACGGCCAATTGCGCGGCAGATGCGGCGGAGGAGGCGCCCGGCTGCAGGTCGATGGTCACGCCATTGACGTAATTCGACAGATCGTAGGTATCCGTGCCGCCGCCATCCCAGATGGTGAGGAAGATGCGATTGGCCGAAGGCGTGCCCTGCCCTACGCCGTCGATGAATATCTCGCCGGTATCCGGGCTCCAGCCATAGGTCGTGTCACCCGCATTTGCCTCGAAATTGGCCCCGTAGAGGTGCTGTAGCGCGGCGATGTCCAGCGGCATGTAGGTCTGCGGATAGCCGGAGGCCTCATTGGTCCACAGGCCTGGCGAGCCGTTCGGCAGGCTTCGGGCGCTCATCACCGTGTGTTCGAGGGAGTCCAACCCGGCCGGAAAGACGATCCCGCCGGGGCCAGTTGCCTCGCCCGTATGCTTCAGGCCAAGCGCATGCCCGGTCTCATGCAGGATCACCGCCCAACCATAGTTGCCCGGCTGCGGCGAGGTGAGCGCCGGATAGTTCTTGCCGAACCAGACATCGCCTGCGGTAGGATCGGCAGCCGAACCGTCGCCTGCGGCGGCCCAAGGAGTATAGGTATAAGCCGTCGCGGGGCTGGTGGATTGGGCATAGCGCAGATCGGCCGTGCCAGGGCTCTGCACCTCGCCCGGATTCAGCAGAGTGAAGGAGGCGATAGAGCCGTAATGCATCACCGGCCCGCCGGCATCGGGTGTGCTGCCCGTCAGCACCTGCCGTACCGCCTGTATCTGGGCGAAGCTTGCCTGCGCGAAACCGCTGTCGGGAGCCACCCCCCCGTAATCGGCCTCGTAATCGCTGCGAAGAGCGGGAAACCCGAAGCTTGGCGTATCGAGCCAGGCTGCCCCGCTCATCAGGCCATCAATCGTCGCATCGCCGGTGGCTGCGACGGAGACAATGCGCGCCGCACCCCCCGTCGGGGCTGCGGAGGGCATGGTGGCGTCGGACACCATCAGCGTGACCTCCGCTTTGGCAGGCCATAGGCTCGCATGCCTTCTCCATGGCCGGGATCGGCGCATGGCTTGAACATAGCTGTGGCGAGCATCACTCGATGGTCCATTCGTTCCTGCTGATGATTGGGGAGTGAGGCTCGGCCGGCCCGCTCCCTGCTCAGATGGGAAACCTGTGGCCGGGACAGAGCGCCCCGTGGCTCACGGTCCATCACCGATGAAGACAAGCGCTTCCCTCGGCGGCTCAAATATTTTCGCAGGCGGAAATACTCCCCTTAATGCGACGAATTCCAACGGGGAGTAGATTAGGAAGGCCGCAACCTGTTTAGTTGGTAATTTCACCAATAAACGGGAAGTTGATCGGGAATATCCCAACAAGGCAAGATCGTATCGCTTCGCTTTCGGTTCGTGCCGTACCAAATCCTGCCGGGTTGTGCAGTACCATGCCCGGTCCCTAAACTTGCCACCCGGGATTCCGCGCCCAAGGGAAAGGGGCGGGCAGCGCCAGCCCGCCCCTCTGCCCGTCAACCCATCTTCAGCGGCAGCGCAACGATGGCACGGTTGCCGTCGCGCTCGATCTGCAGGGCAATCACCGAGCGTCCTGCCTCGCGCGCCGCATTTACCGCATCCACCACGTCACGCGGCCGGCTCACCTCCCGATCGCCGACGCGCAGGATCACATCGCCCTGCTCAAGCCCGCGCTCCGCGGCGATGCTGTCGGGTCGCACCCGCGCCACCACTGCGCCGGGCCCGTTATTGGGTGCGAGCGCGAGCCCGAGCGAAGCTTGCTGGCGCTCCGCGGACTCGGATCGGTCGTTCGCCGCCATCTGCGAGCGTGGAGGCTGGCCGATCTTGACCTGCTCCTCGACCTTCCGGCCGTCGCGCAGCACGGTGATCTTCGCCTCATGGCCAGGCTTCACCTCCGCCACCGCTGTCGCAAGGTCGCGCGGCGAGGCGATGTCGCGGCCATTGAAGCCCACCACGACATCGCCGACCTGCAGCCCCGCCCTGGCCGCCGGCGAGTTCGGCTGCACCTCGCCGATCAGTGCGCCCTTGTCACTGGAGGCCCGGACCGCCTTGGCAAGTTCCTCGTCCATCCGCTGCAGCGAAACCCCGAGCCAGCCGCGCTCTACCCGCCCATGCTCCTTGAGCTGCTCGATGACGTTCTGCACAAGATGCGACGGGACAGCGAAGCCGATGCCGACATTGCCGCCCGAGGGCGAGTAGATCGCCGAGTTCACGCCGATGACCTCGCCGGCGATGTTGAACAGCGGGCCACCCGAATTGCCCGGATTGATCGCCGCGTCGGTCTGGATGAAGTCATCATAGGGCCCGGCGCCGATCTGCCGTCCGAGCGCCGAGACGATGCCCACCGTCGCGGTGCCGCCCAGGCTGAAGGGATTGCCCATGGCCATCACCCACTCGCCGACGCGCAGCTTGTTGCTGTCGCCGAAGTCCACCGTGGGCAGGTCGCCGCCGGCATCCACCTTCAGTAGCGCCAGGTCGGTCTGCGGATCGGTGCCTACGACCTTCGCCGGCAGGTCCCGCCCGTCCGAGAGCTCGACCTTCACCGAATCTGCATTGCCGATCACATGGTTGTTCGTGACGATGTAGCCGGCCTTGTCGATGATGAATCCGGAGCCCTGGCCGGCGATCCTGCGCGTCGTGCCGCGTTCCATGCCGCGGAAGAACCGCTCGAAGGGCGTGCCGCGCAGTTCGGGCGGTATGTCCACCGCGGAGGGCTGGATGTGGCCTACGATGCTGACGCGCACCACCGCCGGCGTCACCCGTGCGGCGAGATCCGCGAAATCGGGACCAGAGGGGCGCGGCAGCGCGACCGCCGTGCCGCCGGACGGCACCGCGGCCGGTTGCGCCACGGCATACGGCGGCAGAGGCACCAACGCCGAGGTCGCAAGCGCCAGTGCAAGCGCGCCGCTGGCCAGAAGGGTGCCACGGCGACGATCGATCTTGGGCATCATTCAACTCCTCATCTCGAAGCCGCCTCCGGGGATGCCCGGGGGTGGCTGCCAAGGTGAGGAAAGCGCGGCGAGCCTCGTGGTCGCTTGGCTTGATGTTTACCGATCCGTATGTCTTTACGGCCGGTCATGAACGGATGGGGAACACCTGCCGTGAAGATTCTGATCGTCGAGGACGATGCCGAGACCGCCAGCTATGTGGCGAATGGCCTGACCGAGGCAGGCCATCTGGTGGACCGTGCCGCGGATGGGCGGGACGGGCTGTTCCTGGCAAGTGGCGGCAGCTACGACGTGCTGGTGGTGGACCGGATGCTGCCGCAACTCGACGGCCTCGGCCTGGTGCGCGCCCTGCGGGCCGCAGGGGTGCGGACCCCTGCCCTGATGCTGACCGCCCGTGCCGGAGTCGGCGACCGGGTGGAGGGGCTGGAGGCCGGCGCCGATGACTACCTCGCCAAGCCCTTCGCCTTCGCCGAGCTGCTGGCGCGGATCAATGCCCTGGCACGCCGCCCCCCCCTGCAGGCGGAAC